>DAOUXC010000169.1 GCA_030666795.1 Desulfobacteraceae bacterium | reverse complement strand
TTTAATTTGGAGGCCTCAAAAAAATACCCTCTAACCTCGATAACGGCAGGTTCGATTGTCGAGGCACTTGTTGAGGAGGGGAGTGATGAACGAAAAGAGGGCGTGGGACGGATCGGCAATGACGCTGCCCTGCTGCCGCTTTCAGGGATGAAATGGGCAAGAAAACCCAATCCTAATATCCCGTATTATGCAGCTAAAATAAAGAAGCCGTCCGAGGTGCTGAAGAAGGGAGATGTCGTTCTCGTTCGTATCATGAAAGAGAGCTCTTCCCCCTTTATCTGGGAGGTTTCATTGGAACAGACCCCGGAGATTCAAGGCGCCCTTCTCTGTATGGTCCCGGAGAGCGGAGAGGTAAAAGCAATGGTGGGCGGTCTGGATTTTTCCACCAGCCAGTTTAACAGGGCCATTCAATCCAGGCGCCAGCCCGGATCGGCCTTCAAACCGATTATCTACGCCGCTGCCTTAGACTGGGGCATGAGCCCGGCTGAAATCATCATCGATGCCCCTTATGTATCGGATCAAAACCCAGAAGATGAGGTCTGGAAGCCAAAAAATTACAAGGGAAAATTTTTTGGACCAACACTGTTCAGGACTGCACTGGCCAAGTCCAGAAATGTTATTACCGTTAAAATTTTGAAAAAGATCGGCGTCAAGAACGCGGTTCAATATGCAAGAAATATGGGTATCGAATCAGAATTGAGCCCGGATTTGTCCTTAGCATTAGGTTCTTCAGGGCTTTCGTTAATGGAACTAATTAGGGCCTACGCGGTTTTTGCCAATGGCGGCATGTTGGTAAAACCGGTTTTCGTAAAACGGATTTTGGACCGAGGCAATCAGATCATAGAGGAAAACCAGCCTGAAGCGGAAGAAATGCTTTCAAAGCAAACCGCTTATGTGGCGACCGACCTTTTGATGGCTGTCATCCAGGAGGGCACGGGCTGGAGGATCAAGGCACTTAAAAGACCGGCCGCAGGCAAGACCGGAACTACCAATAACCTGTGGGATGCCTGGTTCATGGGGTATACCCCTGATCTGGTGACAGGTGTGTGGGTGGGTTATGATGATCGGAAGGCCATGGGAAAGGGAGAAACAGGTTCCAGGGCGGCGAGCCCAATATGGCTTTCTTTTATGTCCAATGTCCTGAAGGACAGGCCAGTGGTCGATTTTCAGGTACCTGAAGGCGTCGTTTTTGCTAAGATTGACTCAAAGACCGGTCTTTTAGCGAGTTCCTATTCCAAAAAGACCGTATTTCAGGCGTTTATAGAAGGGACTGAACCCAAAGAATATTCTCCAAAGCCCACATCTCCCAAATCAGGGCATTTTTCCCAGTTCGATATGGACATGGGCGATAACAAGGATAAATGATGGGAGTGAGCGAAAGTGTGAAGTGACTAAAGTGAACTAAAGTTGAGGAAAGTGCCTTCAGCACTTTAAAAAAAATGACGGAGCAAAGTGACACCACAACTTTAGACATTTTAGTTCACTTTAGTCATTTTTTTACTTCTATTCCAGGTCGTTCACACCCTTTAGCACGGTGTCAAAAAGTTCCTGTGTATCTTCTTTTTCCAGACATGAAAACGCCACACGAAGATCTGTCTTGCCAAGGGAAATCAGGCCCACGCCATACTTATCCAAAAGGTGTACCCTGAGGGATTCGGCATCTACCGTTTTTAGTTTCAGACACATGAAATATCCCGAATTAAAGGGATAGGGCTCCCAGGCATGTACGTATTTCGTGTCCGATAGGACCCGTTTTACTTCCTTTGCCCGGTCCTTCATGATCTGAAATTTTTCCTGCTTTTCCGCCGCGTAAGTATCTGACTTAAGCGATTTAAACACGATTTCCTGACTCAAATGGGCCGCATTGGATATGGAACCCCTTACGCCTCCAGCGGTTTTCTTCTCCAAAGCGTCATAAATGGGTCTTGGTTCTCCGTCAAACGATCCGCCATATGTTATAAACCCGACCCTCAATCCCCAGACAAAGTTTTCCTTGGTTGCCCCATCTAACTTGACGGCCAAAAGCCGGGGATCACGCCCCGATAATTTGGTGAAAATCGATTCCTTAAGTCCGGTATCGTCATAAAAGAGACCGAAATATGCATCATCCGTTATGGCCAGGACGTTGGTACCCCTTTGTGCCGTTCTGGTCAGGATATCCGCTATGCCGTCTGCTTCTCGGGGGTTTACCGTGTACCCGGTGGGATTATTGGGAAAGTTCAGGATGACAACAATCTTTTTCCTGTTTTCGGCCTCGGCCCGCACGCGGGTCTCAAAGGCATTCAGGTTGAATTTTCCCTGGCCGTCGAACATGTCATAATGAACGATCTCAGCCCCCCTCCTGACCACAAAAACGAGGTTGTAGTTTCCCCACATTTTCTCCGGAAGGATGATTACATCACCCGGATCCACCCACATATCAGCTACCACGCTGAGACCGTGGGTAATGGCATTGCTCACCACAGGAAGACTGATGTCCTTTCCTTGAAGAGAAGGGTTTTTTTCAAACAGGGCCTCCTGCCACGCCTGGCGCAGTGGCATAATGCCGAAGGACGGGGCATAGGTAAGCGCCTCACTCGGTTTAAGACCGCTCAACATGGCCATGACGGAAGCGAGATGCATGGTTTCGCCCTTTTCAGTGGCCATACCGATAGTGGCGTTGAATTTGTGGGCCTTTTCTTTGGCCTCGGCACTTTGTGAAAGTATGCCTTTTGGAAAAAAAAGATTCTTACCCACCTCAGAAAGCATATCATGGATGTGTTCATTGCCGTTTTTGATAATTTCGTTTAATTCTTTTGCGATTGGATTCATGACCATAATATACCCCTGTTAATTTTCTTAAATCAATGCCTCAGGATGACCGAGTCCTAATCATTTTGCTTAACTGTTGACCGGCGGGTTTGTCAAGAGAATTTGGTTGAAAAAATCCTTGACAGACGTCGATGTCGAGTATAAAAATAAAAAGACCGGTCGGTATATTATATATGTATGTGAAAGTTAAATGAATTATGGCCAATAAAGGACTTTTAACCAGACAAAACATTACGGAAAAATCCCTGCAGGTTTTTTCGGTTAAAGGGTATTTCAATACATCGATAAACGACATCCTTGAGGCAACAGGTTTGACAAAAGGAGGTCTTTATGGGCATTTTGCAAGCAAGGAAGATATATGGTATGCAGTCTATGATGAGGCCGTAAAGATCTGGAGAAGTATCGTATTCAAAAATATAAAAAAAGTTGCCAATCCACTTGAAAGAATAGAAATAACCATTGAAAATCATTTGGCAAACTATTTAGGTAAGGATGTTTTCGACGGCGGCTGTTTTTTTGTTAACATGTTAGTTGAAATTTCCGGGCAGTCGGATAAGATGAGCAAGCATATTCTCAGAGGTTTTGTGCAGTTTTCAAGATTGTTACGAAAATGGTTGGAGGATGCCGATGATAAAGGATTGTTGAAGGACGGTCTGAACTACAGGGAAATTTCAAATTTTATCATAATTTCACTAAATGGGGCCGCTACCCTTTACTCAGCAAGCAAGGACACTTCGATTTGGAAGGAAACTATCACCCAAATGCGTTTTTATATCAATCAATTAAAACGTTGATCACAAAAAAGGTTTGCCATTTTTTGTGAATATATTAGACTCGTGTCCATCTGGAAATAACCAATTTCCGGATGGAGCTTCCAGCGATCAGAAATGCCTTGTTTTTAATGTCCTTTGCGGAAGGCTGATGGCTGATAGCGCTCATCTAAAAACGTAAGTTTACGGATGAGCATTAGACTAGAATTTTTAAGGGATTACCAGATCAGAAAAGGGGAATTGTCATGAAAGATGTGGTTATTGTAAGTGCGTGCAGGACGGCTGTTGGTGATTTTTCAGGATCACTCAGTTCCATTTCCGCTACCGATCTCGGGGCAATGGCGATAAAGGAAGCGGTTCGCCGGGCAGGCATAAAAAATGAAGACATCGACGAGGTGATCATGGGGAGTGTCCTGCCGCACGGTCTGGGGCAGAATCCCGCGAGACAGACATTGGTCAGGGCCGGGCTTCCCTGGGAGGTTGGCGCCATAACCGTGAACAAGGTATGCGGGTCCGGTTTAAAGGCCGTTATGCTTGCGGCCCAGGCCATCCAGTGCAACGACGCCGATGTAATTGTGGCCGGTGGCCAGGAGAACATGAACCTGTGTCCTTATATGCTGAGCAAGGCCAGGACCGGTTACCGCATGAATAACGGCGCGGTCATTGACGGTATGGTTCACGACGGGTTGTGGGACCATGTGAATGATTTTCACATGGGAATAAGCGCGGAACTCGTGTCCGAAAAATACGGGGTGAGCCGGGAGGATACGGACGCCTTTGCCTTTAATTCCTATGAAAAATCATGGAAGGCCATTGAACAGGGCAAGTTCAAAGATGAGATTTTTCCTGTCGAGGTGCCTGTGAGAAAGGGCGATCCTATAATTTTTGACAAGGACGAGATTCCCATAAGAGAGCCCAGAACAACGGCGGAGGGTCTGGCGCGACTGCGCCCGGCATTTAAAAAGGATGGCCTGGTAACTGCGGGAAATGCGTCCAAGATCAGTGACGGGGCATCGGCCCTGGTGGTCATGTCAAGGGAAAAGGCCGATGAATTGGGATGCAAGCCGATGGTCCGTGTCGGGGCGCAGGGTGCGGCCGGAATTGACATGAAATATGTGCTTGTTGCACCTATTTTATCCATACCAAAGGTCTTAGCCAAGGACGGCCTTAAGATAGAGGATGTGGGCATACATGAAATCAATGAGGCATTCAGTACCTCCTCCGTTGCCATAAACAGGGAACTCGGGATCGATCCCGAAAAGGTCAATGTCCATGGCGGTTCCGTGGCAATCGGCCACCCCATCGGAGCAAGCGGCGCCAGGGTCCTGACCACCCTCATATATGCCATGAAGGACAGAGGTGTAAAAGTGGGGGAGGCCTCTCTCTGCTTAGGTGGTGGAGAGGCAGTGACACTGGTAATTTATAATGAGGAATAATTAAAAAGGGCTTAATCCTTTACCCCACTGCAAGGTAGGGGTTTTCTTTTCCCTTGAAACGAAGTCGCAATGTTGCTTGGGTTTTCAGGGGGCAAAAACGTTATAAAAGAATAAGATGAGGTGAACAACTTTAAAGTCATTTACAGACGGCATGGTAAAAAGCTCAAGACGCAAGGCGCGCGAAACTTGAGGAATGAGACGTACTTATAGTACGTCGGAATGACGCACCCTGTTAAATCGGTTCCACCGTCTTGCGTGGCGAGAATTTAACAGGGCAAAGGTAAAGCGGAACGCAGCAGATGGACTTTTAACGAAGCCGTCAAAAAAAGGAGATGAAGCTATGACGGACGTGGTGATTGTTTCCGGTGCAAGGACGCCGGTGGGGACCTTTGGTGCGAGTTTAAAGACAACCCCTGTTGTGCAGTTGGGTGCCCTGGTCTTAAAAGAAACCCTCAAAAAAGCCAATTTGAGACCGGTTGCGACTGAAATCCTGACAGGGTTTGAGCCGGACGCCCTGAAGGGCAGGGGAATGATTGATCTGGAAAAAGAGGGATACGACTATGATGATTCCCTTCAGCCGGTTCAGGTGGATGAAGTGATTATGGGGAATGTAGTAGGAGCCGGCCAGGGACAAAATGTGGCCAGGCAGTCCATGGTCAGGGCCGGTATTTCGAAAGAAACCAGTGCATTTACTATAAACAAGGTGTGTGCTTCCGGCATGAAGGCCGTGGCTTTAGCCACACAGGCGATCCGCGCCGGCGAAGCGGACGTGATTCTGGCCGGCGGCATGGAAAACATGAGTCTTATTCCCTATGCTCTTCCAGCGGCCCGGTGGGGCGCCCGCATGAACAATGCGGACCTTGTGGACTTGATGATCATGGATGGCCTGTTTGAAATCTTTTACGGTTACCATATGGGGCTTACTGCGGAAAACATTGCGGAAACATATGGCATTACCAGGGAAGAGCAGGATGAATTAGGGGCTACGAGCCACCAGAGGGCACAAAAGGCAATCGCTGACGGGCTCTTCAAGGATGAGATCGTGCCGGTCGTCATCCCCCAGAGAAAGGGAGATCCGGTTATTTTTGATACTGATGAAAGACCCATGGATACGAGTGTGGAAAAAATGGGCAGACTTCGTCCTGCCTTTAAAAAGGACGGCACGGTCACTGCAGGAAACGCGTCCGGTATCAATGACGCGGCCGCGGCCCTGCTCCTTATGTCCGATGAAAAAGCCAAAGAGCTCGGCCTGAAACCCCTTGTCAAGGTCAAGGCCTCTTCATATGCCGCAATAGACCCGGCCTATATGGGCCTCGGTCCGATCCCGGCAGTGAGAAAAATCCTGAAAAAGACGGGGCTTTCCATCGATGATTTTGGTGTCATCGAGCTCAATGAGGCATTTGCGTCACAGGCCATTGCATGTATTAGAGAGTTGAAATGCGACATGGAAAAGACCAACCCATTAGGGAGCGGAATATCCATCGGACATCCAATAGGTTGTTCAGGGGCCCGCATTATCCTTACCCTGATGGGACAGATGCTAAGGGGTAATCACGGCCTGGGCCTGGCCTCACTCTGTATCGGAGGCGGCCAGGGAATGGCAACGGTCCTTGAGAAGGTTTGATAAGATTCCGAAGGAGCGCTCTAAAGTTTTTCAAAATTGGAGGAATTTGTGATGGCATATGAAAATATCATTTTTGAGATACAAGAGAACGTGGCAATTATTAAATTTAACCGGCCCAAGGCATTGAACGCGATCAGCATCGACGTGGTCAGGGAGATCCACAAGGCCCTGGATGAAGTGGAGGGAAACAAGTCGATAAGGGTGCTTATCCTGACTGGAGAGGGAGACAAGGCCTTTGTGGCCGGTGCCGATATTTCGCTAATGGTTAATTTTGACACCCTTCAATTGAGGCAATTTTCCCTGGATCTTCATGAGTTGGGCTTTCGTATGGAGGCACTGCCTATCCCGATTATCGCCTGCGTTAACGGGTTTGCCTTGGGAGGCGGGACAGAAATCGCCATAGCGTCTGATTTTATTTATGCGTCCGAGGATGCCAAATTCGGCCAACCCGAGATCAATCTCGGGATTATTCCGGGGTTTGGCGGTACCCAGCGCCTTCCGAGACTGGTTGGAAAGGGCATTGCAAAGGAACTGTGCATGACCGGTGCGCTGATAAGTGCCCGGGAGGCCAAGGAGATCGGACTGGTGAACAAGGTGTTTCCGGCGGACAAGTTGTGGGAAGAGACCATGAAAACGGCTAAGGTACTTGCATCCAAAGGCAGATTCTCGCTTATGGCAGTAAAGCGATGTGTTGACGGGGGATATAACCTTGATTTGCGTTCCGCATGCGCCTTGGAAACCGACCAGTTCGGTTTGTGCATGGCAAGCCCGGATGGCAAGGAAGGGATGTCCGCATTCTTAGAGAAAAGAAAACCTGAATTTAAGGGGGAGCTGAGCTAAAAATGGATTTCGCTTTAACTGAAGAACAGCAGATGGTTAGGGATATGGCCCGGAAGTTTGCAGAAACCGAAATCAAACCAAAGGCCGCAGAGTTGGATGAAAAACATGAGCACCCCGCAGAGATCGTCAAACAGCTGGGGGAGCTAAAGATGATGGGCATAGCCGTACCCGAGCAATACGGTGGGGGAGGTATGGCTTACGTGAGCCATGTGCTTGCCCTGATTGAAATTTCAAAGGCATG
>DAOUXC010000349.1 GCA_030666795.1 Desulfobacteraceae bacterium | reverse complement strand
TTCCGTGACTATCTTGAAGTACTGGGGCATTTTTTCTATATCAATATGGTCCTTCACATGAGCGGCAATGGCAATCAGAGATGGCTCGGGACCTTCCTTTACCTTTATCCAGGCCGCAACCTCCTGCCCTTTTTCAGGGTGAGGAAACCCGAAAACCTGTACCTCTGACACCTCTTGGAGACCGTATATTACCTCCTCCACTTCAACAGGGTGGATTTCAATGCCATCCCTGACAATCACGTCTTTCACACGACCCGTAATCCGCACATATCCGTTTTCGTCCATTTCCCCGAGGTCCCCGGTGTGAAACCACCCTTCCCGGTCAATGGCCGCAACGGTTGCGGCAGGCATTTTGTAGTATTCTTTCATCAAAAACCCTCTTGTACAGAGTTCCCCCTGGGTGTTGGGGGGGAGGTCTTCTCCAGTGCCCGGGTCCACTATCTTGACTTCATTGCAGGCCAGGGGGGTCCCGATGGTTGAGATGCGCAGGTCTATGGGGTCACCCGGGTTGGTCGCGGTAATCCAGGAAGACGTCTCTGTAATGCCGTAGCCCACGACAATATCCGACAACCCGATATCCTCAACAAGTCTTCTCATCAGTTCAATTGGACAGGGTGCCCCGCCGATTGTCCCTTTTAGAAGCGATTTCCATTTCTTTTTCTGAAACTCAGGGTGCTCCACAAGGGCGAGAAACATACTGGGAGACCCGTAAATGGCCGTACATTTTTCCTTATATATTGCCTTAATGATCAGGGATGGATCAAATGTCTGGCATGGCATGATTATGGCCGCGCCCCTCAAGAGCCCTGCTAATGCAATACATGTATTTCCGAACATGTGGAACAGGGGAAAAAAAAGACAGAGTCTGTCTTCATGGGTCACACCCTGGCGCTCTGTGCCATACATACATTTGTTGACCAGGCCAAGGTGGTCCAAGACCACACCCTTTGGATTGCCCGTTGTGCCGGATGTGTACATGATGGCTACCGGATCTTCCGGTCTGATTGCATCTTCTATCTCTCCCAAGACGCTTGCGCCTGCATCGTCTCCCATGGCCGTCAATTCAGACCAGGGCATCATGTCGGGATATGATTTATCGGCAATCACGACAATATTCTCAAGGGAGGGAATCCTGTCCCTTTCGTAAAGGATCATGTCCACATATTCTTCAACTTCCAGACCCCTTGCCATGATTATGGCACTGCATTCCGACTGCTCCAGGATAAAATGAAGGTCGTCTCTGTCTGCTCCCGGATCAATGGGGACTGTGATCGCCCCAATCCTGCAAAGGGCCAGGAATGATATTATCCACTCAGGAACATTCGGGGCCCAGAGTGCCACCTTAGAGCCCTTAAGTATACCCGTTTTTATAAGGCCCTTTGCAACCCGGTCGACTTCCCAGGTCAGAAGCCCGTAGTTGTAACGTGCTCCCGTTTCGGTATGAATGAGTGCGTCGCGATTGAGATATTTTTCCGCTTTTTCTCCTAACATTCGACCGATGGTTTTCTTGACAATCTCCATAATAGATATCTCCTGTCCTGCGCCTCCTGTTCAAAACAAATAGCGCCTATTATCATGTATGGGACATGCTAACATCAAAGGCAAAATAATACAACAGTCCTATTGTGTCTTTTGCCTTGCACCTTGCTCACAGGGCATTATATAAGCTTAAAAACACAACAGGCGGTTTAGTACGATATGAGTCTTGTAACAATTTTCAAAGTCTCCCTTACCTTTATTGAAAGACAGGTTTTCCGCGAAATCGGGTTCCAGGTGGAGCCGGGCAACCGGATAGGCCTTGTGGGACCCAATGGATCGGGTAAGACCACCCTTTTAAGGTTGATCATGGGGGAAATTTCCCCGGACAGCGGAGAGGTCCGGGTGGCAAAGGGGATAAGGACCCGCTATTTACCCCAGGATGTTCAGGAAGGTCTATCCGGTCGCCTGCTGAAATCCGTCCTTGATTCCGTTCCGGGCATAGTCCAACTGAAAAATGAGCTTATAAAGGTCGAAGAATCGCTAAGGGTCGCGGACCATGAAGAGAAACAGTTGAGATTATCCAAACGCTTGGCTGAAATCCACCAGCAGTTAAATCATTTGGAATCGGAGTTCCCAAATCACGATGCGGAAAAAATATTACTGGGCCTGGGTTTTGATACGTCTGATTTTGAAAGACCGGTTTCTTCCTTGAGCGGCGGTTTCAGGATGAGGGCCGCCCTGGCGAGCCGCCTCTTTCAGAAACCTGACCTGCTCCTTTTGGATGAACCCACCAATCATCTCGATATACCTTCCGTTCGATGGCTTGAGCAATTTTTACATTCTTTTAAGGGGGCCATGATTCTTGTGTCCCATGACAGGGACTTCCTGAACCGGCAGATTCGTCGCATCATCAGTTTTGAGCCGGAAGGCATGAGATCCTACAGCGGAAATTACGATTTCTATCTCAAGGCCCGCGAGGAGGAAACAAAGGGACTGGAAGCAAAGGCCCGACACCAGGAACAGAAGGTCAAGGAGGCAGAAAGATTTATCGAGAGGTTCCGTTCAAAGGCCTCCAAGGCGAGGCAGGCCCAGAGCAAGATTAAACTCGTCAGAAAGATGGATATGGTTCAAACGCGCCGGAAAGAAAAGATCATACGTTTCTCCTTTCCCGACGTTTCTCGAAGCGGAAGAGATGTTGTGTCTTTTGAGGGTATGTCAAAAGGCTTTGGGGAAGGGCCTTTGTACCGGGATGTCAATCTGACCGTGCGAAGAGGGGAAAAAATCGCGATTATCGGACCAAACGGCTGTGGAAAGACTACCCTGCTCAGGATGGTCGCAGGTGAAATGGAACCGGATGAGGGGAAGATATCACTGGGTTACGGGGTGAGCATCGGTTATTTTGCGCAGCATCATTCTGAAATGCTCATGCCCCAGAAAACGGTCATCGATGAGGTGTACCAGGTTGTTCCCCATGAAACCGTCGGTTTTGTAAGGAACGTTTGCAGTGCTTTCCTATTCAGGGGAGAGGATGTGGACAAGATAATAGGGGTCCTTTCCGGAGGTGAAAGGGCCCGTGTGTCTCTTGCAAAGCTTCTTGTAAAACCGGGAAACATGATGGTTATGGATGAACCGACCAACCACCTGGACATCTCATCTTCGGAAACACTCATCGACGCCCTGGAAAAATATAACGGGACCCTTTTGTTTGTCTCCCATAACCAGTCCTTTATCAACAGATTAGCCACAAAGATCTGGGATATTCGGGAAAGGGAGATCATAGAATATCCGGGCAACCTGGACGAATACTATGACCACCTTGAAAGGATGAAGGTCCGGCAGGATACAATTGAAAGAAATAGTAAAAGCGTTCCACAAAAGGGGCTGACAAAAAACCACGACAGTGCCCCGAAGGAAGCCGTACAAAGTAGAAACCGGAAGGCACAAAAAAGGGAGCAGGCGGAAAAACGCCGTCTG
>DAOUXC010000178.1 GCA_030666795.1 Desulfobacteraceae bacterium | reverse complement strand
GTTTCCGTTCTTGCCCATGAAATGGGCCACTACAAGAAAAGGCACATACTCAAATCCATGGTTATAGCGATTCTGACCACCGGACTTATGTTTTATATTCTCGCCCTGTTCATCAATAACAGGGATCTCTTTGCGGCATTTAGAATGCAGGAGATGTCAATTTATGCCAGCCTTCTGTTTTTTGCCTTTCTCTATTCACCCATTGAGATGATTCTCTCCGTGTTCGGGAATATGCTTTCCCGCAGAAACGAATACGAGGCGGATTCCTATTCGGTGAGAACCTATGAAAAACCGTTAGCCATGATTGCGGCCCTGAAAAAGTTGAGCGTTGAAAACCTCTCAAACCTCACTCCCCATCCTCTAAAGGTGTTCCTGAGCTACAGCCACCCGCCAGTGCTTGAACGAATCCGGGCCATTCGGAAAACGGACTTGTAACGACTCAGGTTTAAGGTTCAGAGTTCACGGTTCAAGGTTGATATAGCCGCAAAAAGGCACAAAATACACAAAAAATACATGTCGTTATATTACTAAGTTACGGGTCTCATAGACATAGATTTTGCCTTTTTGTAACATTTTAGCCTTATGAAAAATCTATGAATTACGGAACTTAATAGCAAGAGTGAGGTGTTTTTCAAGGCGATATCTCAAAACCCATTAGCTGCAATCTTTGGCAGTGGCCAAATTTTCAGGGTTCGCTCCAGCTTACGGCTTGAGGTCTAAGGAAAATTTTCGCAGAACCCTGAAAATGGGCCACGTTTCTGCGCCAGGTTTAGATATTGCCTTGAAAAATGCCTCGCTCCTGCAATAGGCTAACGTATTACGAAATATGAAGAAAATCCCTTTAAAACCGGGATGAACCGTGAACCGTGAACCCTCAACCAGAGAACCTGAATGGTTACTCTTTGATCACTCTCCTGAGGATATCCCAGGTCAACCTGTATATACCGGGATCCTTGCTGGCCCGGGGTCCGGCTACGTTCAATACACTTATTCCCTGGCGCTTAAGCCAGGCGAGTATTGTCCTTGCGGCTTCAGTCATACCAGTCCTTTCAAGGTCCGTATGAAGCCAGGGACGCGCATGTTTTATGGCCAACTGGCGGGTGAGATCCGAACCTTCCGTGAGTGCGCCACGCGAAACGATCAGGGTGCCGTCGGAATCCAGGATATTCCGTTCTGTTCGACCGGCATATCGCCCAGTGGGCATTTCCATCATTTTATATCTTTCGGGAATAATGCCGTCTTCCGCCTTTCGACCTTTAGGCACCCATCCGCCGTGGGGTATTCCTAATTCAAGGGCCGCATCCAGGGCGGCGCGGTCAACCCCGGTCTGTGCACCTGAAATAATTTTTGATACCGTCATAAATTTCTTTCTCAATTTAGCCTGCAACGGCTCTCATTAATCACTTAACCAGTTTAAGGGCTTCCCTGAACGTATCGGTCCCTGCCTTTCCCAGCAGTTCATAGATCACCATCTCGGTGGACGTAACCGTAATGCCTTGCTGCCGCATTCTGTGAAGGGCAACATCCCGATTATGAAGAGACCGGGAGGAAACAGCATCGCTCACCACGTGAACCGCAACGTCAGGATAGGCATGAAGCGCCGTCTGGGCCACACAGATATGAGCCTCAATTCCGGCAATGATCAGGGTCTTTCTATCCTGCTTTCTGACCCTCTTTGAAAACGCATTGGAACCGAAACAGTTAAATTCCAGTTTGGTAATGGGTTCACTGTCCTTAAGCTCCTCACGGATTTCAGGGAGCGGATCTCCAAGATTCTGTTGTTCGGTAATGACAACCGGAAGCCCGATAATTCTGGAGAACTTTGCAAGCCTGACAACATTTTCAATAACCATCTCCTTGTCCGCAATGACAGGAATAAGCCGTTCCTGCATATCAATGATCACCAGGAGGGGATCATTTTTTCCAAGCAGAGTGTCTCCGGATGATTGTTCGTTTTCCAAATGCGGTCTCCTACCAATTTTTCATGATATTAAAGTTTTAGCCCCGCGCTTTTGCCATCCTGACAATTCTCTCTGCCAACACCTGGGACGAATCGTAGACTTTCACTCCCATATCAAGACCTTCGCAAATAATGGACAGCTCGGTACACGCTACAATTAATGCCTCGGCCCTTTTTTTGACCAGTTCTTTTGCCGCGGAATGTAACACTTCTCTATCTCCAGTGTCATACTTACCTGTCTTGATCCTGCGTACGGAAGCCATCAACAACTCCTGAACCTCGGGAGACGGATAAATTACATCAACGCCTTGTTTGTTAAAAGGCTTCGTGTAGAGGCCTGTCATTAAGACCGCTTTCGATGCCAATAAGCCCACGGTCCGAATAGAGGCGTTTTCATTGAGCACGGTTTCAACGGTAACATCGATCATATTCATGACGGGAATGTCAACCGCTCCACACACTTGATCATAATAGTAATGGGCCGTATTGCAGGGTATGACCAGAAAATCCGCACCCGATGCGGTAAGATTGCGGGCCATCTCTGCCATAATGGGCGCCGGGCTTTTGCCGGTCCCCTCAATGATGGCCTTTATACGGGAGGGTATCTTGGGGTTATTGTCCACAAACATGCGAATGTGATCCATGTCGTCTTCGGCGGGAGTGGCCCTGATAACGCGCATCATCAGGTCAACCGTAGCCTCGGGCCCCATACCCCCTATCACGCCAACAACTTTGTCCGTCATTTATCCGTCCCCGCTTCGTGTCTGAGAATATATTCATCATACACGTACAGCGCGGGTGAGCCGCCTGTATGTACAAAAAGCACGTTACTCTCTTTTTTGAAATAATCTTTTCTCACAAGGTCGATCAGACCGGCCATGGCCTTGCCCGTGTATACAGGATCAAGCATAATCCCTTCCGTCCCGGCAAGCAGTTTAACCGCTTCAGCCATTTCCGGAGTGGGCAGGGAATAACCCGGCCCCACGTAATCTCCAAAACAGTTGACCGCTTCGCGGGGAATCTCTGATTTGATACCCACGTGCCTGGCGGTTTCCCGAACAAGACCGTAAACAAGATCTTCCTGGGCCTCTTTTGTGCGGCTCACATTGATTCCGACAACGGGAATATTCATATTACAGCCGTAAAGCCCTGTTACCAGACCCGCGTGTGTCCCGGCGCTCCCGCTGGCGCAGACAACAATGTCAATATCAAGGCTCCGTTCAAAGGTTTGGTCGAGAATCTCCTGGGCGCAGGCCACGTATCCGGTAGCGCCCACGGGATTGGAGCCGCCTCCGGGAATAATATATGCCTTCCGGCCGGCAGCAGAAACCTCCTCTGATACTTCCCGCATGGCCTTCATCATATCCGATCCACCCGGGACAACCCTGATATCTTCCACCCCCAGCAGGTTGAAAAGAAAATTATTCCCTCCGGCCTTTGGATCAAAACTCCCGGGAACACGCTCTTCCAGGACAAGCCTGCATTTGAGACCTTCCTTCACTGCCGCGGACAGGGTAAGCCGGCAGTGGTTGGATTGAACCGCCCCACAGGTTATCAGGGTATCGGCACCCTTTAAAAACGCGTCCGCGACCAGAAATTCCAGTTTACGGGTCTTGTTTCCGCCCGCGGTGAGTCCTAAGAGGTCATCCCTTTTGATATAGATATTCGGACCGCCAAGGGCTTGGGAAAATCGGGGCGCACTTTCAATGGGTGTTTGTCCCTCGGTATAACGTCTTCTCGGAAATCCGGCCAGATTCATACTTTTCCTCCTTTGAGGCACTATGGACTAATGCCCTTACTTTGAGCTGTTACCCTCCTCTTTGCTAAGGCATCTACAAAAGTTCCGGTTTTCTGATCTTCGCGTAATAGGATCCGGAGAGATAAACTGCGGCTAAGGGATTGTGCCCGGTCACACGGTCTTTGGCCGCCAGGACAGTGACCGGGGCCTCGGAGTATTTGAATAAAAGGGAATCATGACCCACGCACAGCCCTAACAGTATATTAAACTCGGTTTTCTCATGGTTGAACAACTTGGCCTGGTAAATGGGATTGCACATGGCCTCATCCAGTCCACGGGAAATGGTTTCTTTTTCCTTCAGACCGATCTCCCGTTTGGGAGTCCTTCCCGCCTTGCAGAGCACCGAAATCACCTCAAACCCGTGGACCTTGAGAATATCTTCAACCATGCCGGCCTCTTTTGTCAGACCAATACAGAAGGCCAGACCCAGGCGTTTGTAGCCCATCTTTTTTGCAAACTCACAGATTTCGACAATGCGGGTCTTGGTGGGCTGCAAAACATAGGGTCGCTGGTGCCGGTTGGTATAACATTCGGACTCCTGGATAGATGCCTGGCGGGCGAATTCCCTGACCTTAGGGTCTTCATATTCCTTATTGGCCGCTATCAATACTTCCCGACGTGTTAAAGTGGGGCACCCCTTTGATCCGGTCCCCTCAGCGTCAACACAAATTCTCTTAGGCGATTCCAACTCGCAGGCCGCGCACGACGGCGGAGTTGTATCTCTGTCTTTTTTCATAATCACTCCTTTCGGTACATATCAAAATCTTATGCCCAAATCAATTTTCCTAACACATCTAAAGGCTAACGGATTTCATAGGTTGGCCTTTGAAGGTGGGTCTCTCTGCATTGCGGGCAGCGGCCGGGACGGGTAAAACGCTTCCTTTTTTTAAAGATGTACCCGCACTTTAGACAAAGGGAAGGGCGTATGACAAGCTCTTTTCCCCGGGCCGCTAAAGATCGCGCAATATGAGGAAGATGCTCATAAACCTCCTTTTCCCGGATTCCAAGCTCCTGGGAAAGGTCAATAGCGCTCATCTCCTTTTCGCCCAACAGGCCAATGATCTGCTGACGGACCGTTTCCATATGACTTTTTAGGAATTCCTTTACTTCATTTTTGGATTTTCTATATCAAAAAAAGATGACTTATCAAAAATTTAGGATAAATCCATCTTCAGGGGTGGAGACCTGGGATGTTTCTTCAGGACGCTCTATCAAAAGGGACCTGTATCGGATTTGGCAGTGGCCGGATATTTGGGGTTTATTATATCCAAACGGCTGGTATTTTATTGCCAAATCGCGCAAAACCCCAAATATCCAGCCACGTTACTACGGCAGGTTTATAGAGCGTCCTGAAGGAACATGCCAGGTCGGATACACGAACTTAATGAGAACTTTAAAAAATGCGTCTGCCCATATACTCACCTGGACAGCGTCACCGGATCAGTGATACCGGTCTCTCTGAAGCCCTTTTTCCTGAGGAGGCAGCTGTCACACCGTCCGCATGGCATTCCCTCCGGTGAAGGATCGTAGCAGCTGTGGGTCATGCCGTAATCAACACCCAATTCAATGCCTTTACGGATAATATCCGTCTTGGTCATATTAATAAGGCGAGCCCTGATCCTGACCCTGGTCTGACCCTCGACGCCCGCTTTGGTTGCGAGATTTGCCATGCGCTCAAAAGCCTCGATGTATTCGGGTCGGCAATCCGGATACCCGCTGTAATCAATGGCATTCACCCCTATAAAAATATCCGAAGCCCCCAAAACCTCTGCCCAGGCCAGGGCATGGGACAGAAAAATGGTGTTGCGCGCCGGGACATAAGTGACAGGGATTTCTCCTTTCATCTCTCCTTCGTCACGGCCTTTAGGCACATCAATATCGCCTGTAAGGGCCGAACCCCCTATCTTTGCCAGGTCAAGGTCCATCACCAGGTGTTCTTTGGCCTTAAGGGCACCGGCCACCCGCCTTGCCGCTTCCAGTTCCAGGACATGGCGCTGACCATAGCGAAAGCTGAGGCCGTAGATCTCATAGCCATTTGACCGGGCAATGGCCATTACCGTTGTTGAATCCAGCCCCCCGCTTAAAAGGATAACCGCTTTTTTCTCGCCCATTTCTAAACTCCTCTTTTTTCAGGGTGCCAGATAGTCTTGTGGATCTGCATGTGGAGCCTCACATCCAGGTGATCCGCCAGGATCCACTTTGCCAGGAGCCCGGGATCCATTTTTCCAAAAACCGGCGACAAGTGAGCAAGACAAACACCGGACGGCGTGCGGGCCATGGAATCCAGTATCTTTTTTGCGTATTCATAGTCCCCTCTATCGCCAATCACAAATTTTATCTCATCCGTATCCGCCAGCAGGGCCAGGTTCTTCAGATCGCTTTTACCCCCTTCACCACTGGTGGGGCATTTGATATCCATGATTTTCACGCACCGCTTATCCACCTGCCCGATGTCCTGGCTTCCGTTGGTTTCCAACAGGACTTCATGGCCCGCTTCAAGCAGGCCGTGTATCAGGTAAGGGGTCTCTTTCTGGACCAGGGGCTCACCACCGGTGACCTCAACAAGGGGACATTTGTAGGTTGCCACCCTTTTGAGGACATCATTGATCTCCATCAAATCCCCCTCATCATAGGCATATTGGGTGTCACAATAGGAACACCTGAGGTTACATCCGGTGAGTCTTACAAAAACGCAGGGCCGTCCGGCATATGAGGATTCACCTTGAATGCTGTAAAAAATTTCATTAACTTTCAGGGCCAACTATTTCTCCTAAAAAAATGCCTTTTGCAAAAGCGGCTCCTCACAAAAATTTGTGGGTAATAATTTGTGTTTAAAGTATAAGGGTTATGAGGTCTTTTCCGAGTGACAGTGGGGAGGCCCGGAATCGAGGAAAAGACTTCATAACCCGCTCACAGGGTATAACTGCCGTTATAATCTTAATAGTACGCCCATAAACAATTGTGATTTCAATCTGTTTCCAAATTTCTTATTGAATATTAGCCCACAGATTCTAATGAGGATCCAAAAAATCTTTGAGCGCATAGCTTATGGCCAAATTGTCGCATAGCACAGAAATATTTCATAGGATAACCGGGAGAAAATAAAGGATCAAGGCAAAAAAAATGGAGTTGAGGTTTTGTCAGCCTTGTAATATCCTGATATAAGATGTGAAGAAAGGCATTTACAGGACTTCATTCCACGCGAGCAAGGGCCCGGAGAAATCATCATGAAAATCAAGGTCGAAAGTGAAAAGATTATTAAGGCGGTAAAAAAACTGAACGGCATTGAAATTGTCGTGGAGAATCCCGATGACGCCAAGGAGGCGATCCATCTCATACTGGGAAAAATCGGGATATTTGAAAGAGAAGGTTCCGGCAGACTAAAGGACTTCAATGTGACCGCTTTTCAGCGATATGAGACCTCGGCAGTGGATTATAAGATGATATTCCTGCTGGAATTCCTGTTTGAGGAGGATGTGTCCCCGGATACCAAAGTAACTGTCATTAAGGAATTACAGGAATTCTTCGAGAAAGTATGATGATATTCTCATTGGTCGGATTCAGAACTTTTGCCCAGATATGTCTCAAACTCCTCAAGGGCGATGTCTATTGGGATCGCGAACCCAAGACCTTCCACCTTTTGGCCTGCGAACTTCCAGGTGTTAATTCCTGCCACTTTACCCTCTTGAGTGATTAAAGGCCCTCCACTGTTCCCCTCGTTAATCTGGGCATTTGTCTGGAGATATACGCCGGGTTCATGCTGGCCTTCCTTAAATTCCCCT
>DAOUXC010000289.1 GCA_030666795.1 Desulfobacteraceae bacterium | reverse complement strand
GAAGAGCAGGACAAGGTGAACAGCTTTGACCTGGGTGTGGCCGGATACATGATCAAACCGGTTGACTACCTCCAATTCGTGGAAGTGGTAAAGGCAATAGACCTGTACTGGACCCTGAGCGAAGTGCCGGAATAGTTGTCGCCACAGAGACACGGAGGACACAGAGAATCTTATTTTAAAACAATTTAAACTCTGTGCACTCTGTGCCTCTGTGTCAAAGGTTTTTTATTAAAAGTGTCCGGGTATTGCTTCGTGCCTTGGTGCCTCAGTGGCAGATCTTTTCTTTAACAGTTTCTTCTTTTACTCTGTGCGCTCTGTGCCTCAGTGGCAAAACATTTCAGGAGTAAATAATGAAAGAGAAAAAAATCAGGCTCCTGCTTGTGGAAGACGACAAGATTGACCGAATGGCCTTTGAGAGATTAGTCATGAAGGAGGACCTGCCCTATGATTATGTTGTTGCCGGGTCGATACGGGAGGCCCACGAACTGCTTGAATCGCACGATTTTGAAGTGGTTGTGACCGACTACATGTTAGGAGACGGAACCGCCTTTGACGTCCTCGATCGGATAAAAGATCTGCCGAGCGTGGTCGTTACCGGCACCGGCGACGAGGAGGTCGCTGTAAAGGCCATAAAGTCTGGGGCCTATGACTACCTGATCAAGGACCCGCAGGGGAATCATCTCAAGCTTCTTCCCGTGGCCGTGAACAAGGCCATGGCCAAGAAATCTACAGAAGCCGAATTGGAAAGACACCGGGAGCGTCTGGAGGAACTGGTGGCCGAGCGGACCGCGGAATTGCAGCATGAAATCGCGGAACGCAGGAAGGCTGAGGAGGAACTCAAAAGAAACCTGGCCTTTCTGGAAATCCTTCTGGATACAATTCCGAGCCCGGTTTTTCACAAAGATCTCAAAGGGGTGTACCAGGGGTGCAATGATGCATTCGCCAACCTGATCCTCGGCTTGCCAAAGGAGGAGATTTTGGGCCGTTCACTTTTTGATCTGCCCGGTTCAATCTCCCGCGAATTAGCTGATATCTCCCACTCGCAGGACATGGCCCTGGTTCAAAACCCGGGCACGCAATCCTATGAGGCCAGAGTGCGATGCGCGGACGGCGTTGAGCGTGATTTCTTCTTCAGCAAAGCCACTTTCAATGATTCCCGGGGCCGGCCAGCCGGACTTGTCGGCATTATGGCGGATCTCTCCGAGCGAAAAGAGCTTGAGGAACAGCTTCTCCAGGCCCAGAAGATGGAGGCCGTCGGCACCCTGGCAGGCGGGGTCGCCCATGATTTCAACAACCTTCTCACCGTCATTATCGGAAATGCCCACATTGCCCTGATGGGTCTTGAAGAGGGCGATCCGGCACGGGAGGAGATCGCGGACATAAAGGATGCCGGTGAAAAGGCGGCCGCCCTGACCCGCCAACTCCTTGCCTTCAGCCGCAAGCAGGTCACCAGGCCTGAAATATTAGATCTCAATAATCTGATAACAGGTCTTGAGAAGATGCTCGGGCGTCTGATCGGGGAACACATCGAGATGGACATACTCCCCGGTTCAAAGTGCCCTCTCGTGAAGGCCGATCCCGGACACATGGAGCAGGTGCTTATGAACCTTATTGTCAACGCCAGGGACGCCATGCCAGAAGGGGGAAAGCTCGTCATTGAGACGACCGATATGGACACTGAAACAGCTCCCCCTTTCGGCCCCGACAACCTGCCGCATAATGGCCCCTGGGTGATGCTGATTGTCCACGATAACGGGCTCGGAATGGACGATGAGACCAGACAAAGGGTCTTCGAGCCCTTTTTCACAACCAAGGAGAGGGGCAAGGGCACCGGCCTCGGCATGTCAACCGTTTACGGAATCGTAAAGCAGGCAGGCGGGATTATCAGGGTTTCTAGCAAGCCCGGGCAGGGAACGGAATTCAAGCTGTATTTCCCAGGAGCAGAGGGTGAAACACAGTCGGAGGAGGCGGGCATTGAGCCGGGCAGAGACCTGACCGGTTCCGAGACCGTGCTGATTGTGGAGGATGATCCCAATGTCAGGGATATGGCCCGCAAGATCCTGAAAAAAAAAGGTTACAGGGTGATAGAGACCGGTGATCCCCGGAAGGCGCTGAAGCTCTGGGAGCAGAACATGGATACGATCAAGCTCGTGCTGACGGACGTCATAATGCCCGGGATGGGGGGGCCGAAGCTGGCTGAACAGATGCGCAAGCAGGATCCCGGGACAAAGGTGATTTTCATGTCCGGATACACCGAAGATGCCGTGGCCCGGCATGACATCCAAGAGGAGGGGGAGGACTTTCTGCAAAAGCCCTTCACGCCTAAGGCTTTGGCGAAAAAGGTGCGGGAGATGCTGGACAGGGAGAATTGAATATTGAATATTGGGGAATGAGAGGGAATTGAATATTGAATAATGAGAATTGAATATTGGAGGATGAAATGGATGAGATGGAGTTGAAACAACGCACTAAGGATTTTGCCCATCGGTGCGTAAAATTAGCTTTATCTTTACCAAAAACACAATTGGGAAAGCACATTGCCGGTCAATTGATAAGGTGCTCTACATCAGTAGCATCAAACTACAGAGCTTCATGTTTAGCTCAGTCAAAGGCCAGCTTTGTCGCGAAAATAAGTATTGTTCTTGAGGAAACAGATGAATCCTCTTTTTGGCTTGAATTCATCATTGATGAAGAATTACTTCAAAGGAATCTTGTTGAACCGTTACTTCAAGAGGCAAATGAATTGACAGCAATCTTCTTTTCATCAAGAAAGACAGCGAGGAAGAAAAATTGAATAATGAATAATGCTAATGATGGAGCGCAGCGACTTCCACAAATAGTCAATATTCAATGTTCAATATTCAATTAAAAAATGGCTTCTATCCTAATCATCGACGACGACGAGATGCTGTGCAGGACCCTTGTCCGCTATATTCGGAAGATGGGGCATGAGCCGGATTATGCCCAGACCATAGAGGACGGCATCGGGGCGGCGGCATCCGGAGAATTTGACGTGGTACTGCTCGATGTGAGGCTCCCGGACGGAAACGGCCTTGATGCCTTACCCCTTATTCAGGAAGCACCTTCTTCGCCCGAGGTGGTCATAATAACCGGCGAAGGGGACGCTGATGGCGCCGAGCTTGCCATCAAGAGCGGTGCGTGGGCCTATATTCAAAAACCTTTCAATATGGAAAACCTGGCCCTGCAATTGGCTCGCGCCCTTCAATATCGTGAGGAAAAAGCTCATACCAGGCCGCCGGCTATACTAAAAAGAGAAGGTATTGTGGGGAGCAGCAGAGAGTTAGAAGCCTGTCTCGACCTGGTAGCGCAGATCGCGAACAGCGACGTAAGTGTACTCATTACGGGTGAAACGGGCACGGGAAAAGAGCTTTTTGCCAAGACCATTCATAACAATAGTTTGCGCGCGGGCAAAAATTTTATCGTGGTTGATTGCGCTTCCCTCCCTGAAACCCTCGTCGGAAGCATACTTTTTGGTCATGAAAAAGGCGCGTTCACCGGTGCGGAAAAGCCTCGGCCAGGTCTTATAAAGGAGGCTGACGGTGGAACGCTCTTTCTGGATGAGATAGGAGAGCTTCCGTTAAAGGTGCAAAAAGACTTCTTACGCGCACTCCAGGAACACCGTTTCCGGCCCCTTGGTGTCAATAAAGAGCTTGAAAGTGATTTCAGGTTGTTATCAGCTACCAATAGAGACCTGGAAGCAATGGTCCAAACCGGACGGTTCAGAAAAGATCTTTATTTTCGCGTCCAATCCATGTCCATCGAACTGCCGCCCTTGAGGAGACACCCGAGTGATATCAAGGAACTGGCCATACACTTCATGGTCAAACTCTGTGAGCGATATGGTACTGAGACAAAAGGGTTTTCTCCTGATTTTTTTGATGCATTAGCCTCCTATGATTGGCCCGGAAATGTCCGTGAACTGATAAATACCATGGAAAGGGTGCTGGCCGGCGCTCAATCCGAACCGACACTCTTCCCGAGACATTTGCCTACAGAAGTCCGGGTTCAGGAAGTCAGGGCCTCTGTAAGCAAGAAAGAGGAAGAAGAAGACGCCCCCCTGAGAGAGGATCCCCAGGTTGTCACACTTCTCAAACTTCAGGATGTCCGGGATGCCGCCATAGCCAAGGTTGAAAGACAATACTTGAATGATCTCATGCTATTCACCAAAAGAAACATCAAAGAAGCCTGCCGCATATCGGGCCTTTCCCAGTCCCGTCTGTACCACCTCCTGAAGAAATACGACATCCGCCGCTGACAGGAACGGGTTCGGCACAGCATCTCGTCACCGTCGATGATCAGGATGTTGGACATCTTTTAATTGAATATTGACCATTGAATATTGAATATTTGTGGAAGTCGCTTCGCTCCGCCTCTGAAATTTTCAATCTTCAAGGTCAAAGTTCCTTGGATTTTCACTTTTCAATACTCATTATTCAATCTTCATTATTCAATCTTCAATAGTCAATATTCAGCCCCTCCCTTCCCGTCCCGCAGGAAGTATTCCTGTTCCACGGGAATATTCCGCTTCAGCAGGAACAATTTGTCCATCCCAAACACAATCCTAATTTAAGTTAACCTCTTGATGTCATTATTATATTTCTGCTGAAATCTGTTTTGGTACGATTCTTGATTAGTATAATCATCGACAACAAACACAGCAAAAGGAATCAAGCCATGACCGCAATATTGCAACACTACCTCAACCCCCTTCATATTTACTGCCGGCTGAGAGAACTGGGCATAAGAAGAAAATCAGCAATAATTCTCTCTCAGGCCTATGAACAGTCAATATTTCGAGTTGTGTTATCAAAGGAGCGAATTCTGAAATGAACGTAATTTTCCACATACCGAACAAAAATGAGGCCGGGGTGTCGATTTACCGGATTGCGCAGAT
>DAOUXC010000325.1 GCA_030666795.1 Desulfobacteraceae bacterium | reverse complement strand
GTTGTGTCGGTACATTTGCCTCCATCCAGGTGCAAGGGTTTTTGGGGTAATCATTTAATTTCTTTGCACTTTTTGGAGGGTATTTTACATCTAATTAACTGTTATTACAAGCTTTATTTGTGTTTCAGGAGACCCTAATTATAGGAGTTTTTTTAGACATGCAATGCAGAAATCACCCTGACCGTGAATCATATATACAATGCCAGAAGATGGAGATCGGCTACTGCCAGGAATGCCTTGAAAACTGCGAGGCATGTACCGACCCCTGCACCTACTGCAAGTTCCGACCGCAGTGCGTTATATGGGAGATGTGCCGAAAGAGTGAAAAGAGATACCGTCTTGAAAAAGCGGCAAAAGGTATGACATAGTAGGTTGAATAAATGGAACAAGTACTAACTCTTGGTTATAAACTGAAGCGCTATCATTTTCTTAATAACCGGTCACGTTTTTTTCATTGTCTTTGCTTTTAGCAGGTACTCGATATCCTGTAGATCCTTAACATTTTTCTTCCTTATCTTCTTTGTCTTAATCAGATCATCAATAGAGGGAATACGAAAAAAAACATCCTGTTCAGGGTCTTCCTTTATAGTTGCATTTTCATAACATTGTGCGAACTCAATCAACTCGCCTTCAAGGTTTGTAATTGCTTTATGGAAGAAAAGATCAATTTTCATAGGGCCGGCATAAACCTGAATTATGGGTTTTCTACTATCTTCCGAATCAGAGAGATCGCACCCTTTGTTAACAAAATATGATAGCGTCTTAGCCTTATCGTTCGAATCTATCCAGAAGTCATAATCCGCGGTTAACACAGGCGCACCATACAGGACAACCGCTCTCCGTCCAATAATGAGGTGTTTTATTCCCATCCGGTTTAAATCTTCGATGATATTAAAAAAGTCTAATTCGACTTCCGGTTTCATGTTACTCCAAATTTTCTGATATAGTCCTGATAGGCCAGCCATTCCTTTTCAACATAGCGGAGCCTCCTGCAAGGAGAGAATTTTAGAAAGTGGGCAAGGTCCTTTTCTAATTCTTCCTGCCTTTCAGATGGTATGTCTTCCACCCGCTTAGGATAATGTATTTCTTTCAAAATCATTATTTAAATGTATCAGAGAAAGGTAATTCCTTCAACATTATTCACGATCAAACTGAAACCCGGGCTTTAATAATCCTTGTGATATCAATGTCCGGCAGTAAAGTATCGGGTAATTTCTTGAATTGTGAATTGAGATGTCATGGCAAAAGATTTTAGCCGTTCACTGAAGCTGAACAGATGTGCGTTCTATGATTTCATCCTTCATCTGCAGGGTGAGATCATTGAAATAGGCTGAATACCCGGAAACGCGGACCATCAGATGGGGATAAGCATTGGGGTTGTCGCGAGCCTCGCGCAGGACCGAGGGATCGATTACATTAAGCTGTACCTGCATGCCCCCTCTCTTGAAATAGGTCTTGAAAAGGTTACTGAGAGCCATTTTGCCGGTCTCTCCCCGGATCGTCTCCGGAATGAATTTTACGTTAAGGTTGATGCCGTTGGCAAACCTGGTCGCGTCCATACGGTTGACGCTGTTCAGCATGGCGGTGGGCCCTTTTCGGTCCTTACCGTTTGAAGGAGAAATGCCCGAGGCAAAGCTCTCACCTCTTCTGCGGCCGCTTGGAAGAGCCCCTGTTACCTGGCCGAAATACTGGTGCGCTGTCACCGAATAAAGGCCTGCCGTGTAGGCCCCTCCCCGCGTATTGGTACGTCCCTTCAAAGATTCCCGGAAAGCATTTAACACATACATGGTGTATGCATCCGCGTCCTCGTTGTCATTGCCGAATTTCTCAAGACCGCAAAGATAGGCGAGCCATTTTTCGTCTTTGAGATCGTCACGTAGGAGCCTGACGAGTTCGGTAAGGGAGAGCCTTTTGTTCACAAAAACCGCCTGCTCAATAGCATAAAGGGAGTCCCCCGTGTCCGCCGGCCCGATTGCCTGGATACCGGAAAAGTTGTATGTTGCACCCCCGGCAGTGGAACAGACACCCTTTTTAAGACACCCGTCCAGCAGCATACTTGTAAAAGGGGTCGGGTGGTAGACGGCATGTGCCTGTTCAACGGCCTGAAGATCACTAATGAGCCTGTCCATGCCGTAACGGAGCTGGGTCTCAAAGGCCGCTTTGACGTCCTCCATGGATCTCATTTCAGCTACGGGCATTGTCTTCCTGCCCGGCCGGAAAACAGACCCGAAGCGCCTTCCCTCGTTCAGGGCAAGCTCCAGCATCATGGGCACGTTGAACAGGGCGGCATCGGTGGAGGCAAAACTCTTGCCCTGGCAAACCGGCTCCACGCAGCCCACGGCCGTGTAGTCCCTTGCATCTTCAAGCGTGTAACCGTTTCTTACCATGGTGGGAACGATAACATCGTCGTTATAAAGGGCCGGGGTATTGCTTCCCCTTGAAAGAAGATCAAAAATCGTGTCGAGATACGCTTCCGGGGCATTTTCGTGGACCCTTGCGTGATAGTTGGGTTGTCGCATGCGCAGTTCATCCATGACTTCCAGGAAGATAAGGGAGAGCTCATTGCTCGAGTCGTTTCCCGCCCGGTCCGTACCACCCACCGTAACCACCTGTCCGTTGAACATTCCCCCGTGAAAGGCCGTTATGATCTTTGAAAAGACCGGTACGAGCTCGGACATCTTGATGGAAAATGCGGCCACCAGTTCCTTTGCCTCTTCCCTGGTGAGTATCCCCCGCTCTATGTCCTTTTTGTAATAAGGATAGAGGTAGAGGTCCATTCGACCTGGGCAATTGGCATTGTCCAGACTTTCCAGGTTGATGACGATCTGGGCAAAAAAGATGGACTGGAGGGCCTCGCGGAAAGTTGTGGCGGCCTTACGCGGTACATTTTGACACATTTCCTCGATCTCCAGCAGTTCGTTTCTGCGCACGGGGTCTGTTTCCTCCCGGGCCATCCACCTGGACAGGGCCGCGTAGCGCTCCCCAAACTCGGCCAGTCCGCTTGCGATAATCTTTACCCCTTCATAGAAATGCCATGAATCCGCGTCTTCCTCTACACCCTTCTGGAGCCCTTCAACCTCTGATATTATCCCTTCCGTTCCCGACCGGACAAGCTTCTCGTAATCGGGTGCCAGGTGTGCGATACCCCCGCTTTCATTGATAAAATAATATCGGGCGTTCAACTGGTCGACTAAAAAACGCAGGGTGCCGAGTTTTGAGTGATGTGCCTTGAGCCCCAGGAACCGGAAAAGCCAGAACGGGATGATTTTGATAAGATCAAAGATTTCTTTGCCGGAAATTTCAAGGGGGTTGGTTTTTCTCCTGGAAAATTTCAACAGGTCCTGCATGACCACGACACCGTGCAGTTCCGGATAGATAGAACCTCCAACCCTTTTTGAAGAAAAATTTCCCACAATCAGCTCATGCGGATGGATGCGGATGCTCTTTTCCAGGAGGACCCGCCGCAATGCCTCGGCCATCTGAATGCAAACGGGCTTTTTTCTGTTGGCCCTTTTCTTGAAATACCGTGTCCAGATCAGCGCCCGCTCAGCGCACACGCCCGGCCTTGCAGTCTGAACCGCGTGTTTCAAGAGCTGTATCCTATCTTTCCTCATATCTCTTTAGGATCCTCGGGAAAACGGGTTTTTATTCGGTTATGATGGCACAAATCAACTTATTTTGAAATAGCTTTTTTACGGACAATAGGACACGGGAGGCTTCGCCTTGCAGTTTCAGGGCATCAGATTGGTGTCTATTCCCGGCATCTTGGCCTAAAGGGCTTTAAAAAACGCTCATAGCGATTTCCTTTCCAGGCATCTTTACCCGAGTTGAGGCCTTTTCTTCTTTCTCGCAATGGAGTATAGATGCAATCGGTGTTTCCCATCAGGACCATCGAAGGACGGAAAAGAATGGGATCATCCGGCAAATGAGTACCGAGAAACTGTTCGGATATGAAGTTGCCAGCTGAGAAGAGTAAAGCAGTCTTTTCTTCGATTCCGAGCCTCCCGGCCTGGTGGTGTCAGGCAGTTATTGGCGGGGGATCCCTCCCCCCTCGGCTTTT
>DAOUXC010000224.1 GCA_030666795.1 Desulfobacteraceae bacterium | reverse complement strand
TAAATGAGCATATGGGAAAGACAGTTCATGGGCTTGATGCCATAGGATTGCTCATCAATCTCCGTGAAATACATATTCTCACGGTAATTTTCAAAATGGCCCGATTTTTTCCACAACTCGGTCTTCAGTATCGTAGGTCCCTTGACCAGGTCATAGCCCCTTTTCAAATGCTCCCTTGTTTCAAAATCCTCAAGGATATGCCGCAGCATCATGCCATTGGGATGCCAGACAATCATGCCTGCGCCGATTTCATCAAAGGTACCGAAAAGCTCGAGTTGGGGCCCCAGTTTGACGTGATTCCTCTTCTTGGCCTCTTCAATTTTGTGAAGGTGCCTCTTCAGGGCCTTCCGGTCGGCAAAACCCACGCCATAGATACGGCTGAGCATGGCCCTTTTTTCATCGCCCCGCCAATAAGCGCCGGCCACTTTATTCAAATGAAACGCCTTGATCATGCGGGTAGATGGAATATGAGGACCCCGGCATAAATCTGTGAAGTTTCCCTGGGTGTAAAGAGAAACCTCTTCAGCCCCGAGATCCTCAATGAGCTCGACCTTATAGTCCTCCCCTTCTTTCTTAAAAAAATCTATGGCCTCGCGGCTCGGCATCTCCTGCCGGGAAAAAGGGAGGCCGGCCTTAACAATCTCCTCCATCCTTTCTTCGATCTTAGGCAGGTCTTCCTCTTTAAATGGCCGTTTATAATCGAAATCATAATAGAAGCCATCTTCGATGGACGGTCCGATGGTCACTTTTACACCAGGAAAAAGCTCTTTAACGGCCATGGCCATAACATGTGAGGTACTGTGCCGGAGTATTTCGAGCCCCTCCTCCGAATCAAGATAAACCGGTTCCATTTCCGCCTGGGAGTCAATGGGGCTTGAAAGATCCCTGGCCTCCCCATTGACCTTCACCGCCACCACGCTGTCCAGCCGTTTCGGCTTAAGTTGCTTCAGTACCTCCGCGGCAGAAGACATTGGCTCCACCTCAATTTCTTCGGCGGGCTTGTCCTTTAAATGAACGGAAAAGGTCATAACCACCTCAACCCTCTAAAGCAAATAAGGCACCCGAGATAAACATTTCACTCACTCAGATGCCTCACATTGTTTTCTCTTAAAAATCCAATTTAGTGAAAAAAGCTCTCTCTTTTTCCCTGTTCAGAAAAAAATCTATGTTTTAAATGTACGATCCAAACCTAAAAACCTAATTTTTATAATCAATAACATGAAGAAATGCAAGTAAAAAATAATGTTCCCCTGGACAAAAAAAGGGTTGCGACGAATGCCACAACCCCATGATTTTACTGGTAGGCACGAAGAGATTTGAACTCTTGACCCCTACCGTGTCAGGGTAGTGCTCTCCCCCTGAGCTACGTGCCTGTTTGATTTTGATTTATCAACCCTCATCCATAATGTCAAGCCGTATTCCCTTCATGGTGCTAATCACTAATGGATCCTTCACCCATCATCCCGAACCAGTGACGCATGTAGTGAAGAAATGAGCTGACGGTCAAAACACCTGTTGCCCAGAAAAGATAGTCATTGATTTGTGAAAAAACATTAAAATAGCCCGCTGAAAGCACCACAAACACGGTCACGAGTTGTATACAGGTTGTCATTTTGCTCAAAAAGGAGGGGCTGACAGTAAAATCCGTGCCGTTTAAAAACAGGATCAATACACCTAACAGGATTAAAACGTCACGGCTAATGACAACGACCGTAAGCCACGGGGGGATCAAATCCATCACGGCCAGGACAACAAATGCGGCAACCAGCAGGATTTTATCGGCAAGCGGATCCAGATAGGAACCGAGTTTGCTCTTCTGGTCAAACAACCTGGCGATGAATCCGTCAGCAGCATCACTCAAACCGGCCAAGATAAAAACAACCAGCGCGCCCGGAATTCTATCATTGATCAGGTAGATGACGAAGATAGGAACCAAAATGATTCTGATGCTTGTAATCAGATTTGGAATGGTCATTTTCATTTCAGCCACGTCACGTCCATTCGGAAATTAAATTTTCCTTATAACTGCTCAGGTTCAACGTTCAGGGGTTCAGGGTTCACGCTTTTTAAATTCATGAAAGACAGGTTCGATTCTAAACTAAATGCCTAATTCATCCGGTTCTTGCATAACACCAGGTGCCATTGCTCACAAATCAGGAGCAAACTCTTTGGTGTAGAGGATATATGAAGAAAATCCCGATAAAATCGGGACTAACCTTGAACTGTGAACAGTGAACCTGACAACCTGAGTAGTTACAGCACGGTAAGCAAAATATCGTTTTCCTCGGTCTGATGAAGATTGAGTTCCAATGGGAGATTTTCATGATTTAAGACCCGATCCAGCAACTCATATTTATCTCCCGTAAATTCAATTGCAATAGATATCGAATTTTTCCTGATCCTGGTCTGCTTTACGGATTTTACTCCCGTCACGTCCCTTCTCAGGAAGTCCCTAAGTAAGCTGAACTGCTTAAAATTAGTCAAACCCCTTATTGTGATCTCAAACCGGTTAATCGTTTCGTGGTCAAAGGCCCTGACCCGAATTATGGTCGGAGTCAGTCTTGCGGCCAAGAGCCTGACAGCCCTATCGATAGTTTCAAGAATACTCTCCCTGCCTTCAGGCCCTTCCGTAACCGGTTCTGATAAGATGTCCTGACAGATCCGCGCCCCCTGACTCACATCAAATGCCTCAAGCGAAATGGACACCTCCTTTTCTTCAATAACTTCGGCCTGACCATAAATCACGACATCAGCTGAAAAGAGAGTTCCCCACTTAAGAATGCCTATATCCTGAAGGCCTGCGGATAACATATCTTCCGTATATTCAACCTCAGGTACGCTCAATAACCGATTAATAGGCCTAAACCCTCTTTCCTGAAACAGGCTGTGAAGGGCAAGCTCAGTTGGGCTGAGTGCGGAACGTGTCTCAGGGTCTCTCCACCAGCAGGAGACATTCCCACCTCGTGTCTCTGAAACCAGGAAAAGCAATTTAAGGGGTGGGCCTTCCGTGAATACGATCCCGGCCTGTCGTAACCTTTCATTCAAGACTTTATCATTGATTCTGAGCCGTACAAGGACCTTCCACTTTGCTCCAATCTGGTCTTCTGCGAGGATATGGAAATTTTCAATGTCTTCTTCCGCCTTGGGAATTATTTCCTGGATGAGCCTCTGGAAATTATTTACCACTCCCTGCTTCCCCAAACGGCGCACAAGATAGTTTTCCACGCCCCTAATCAAGGCCTGTGAGATGGCGCTTTCTTTTGCCCGGGCCAGATTCCCGCTTACTATGACTCCCGTTCCAATGGCAAAGACTTCATTTTCACTTGACTTGACCCCGGTTTCGGCATGCAGAAAAGACACTTCCGGTAAGAAAAGGCACAAAAGAAAAAAAATGAAAACCGTTTTAACGGACTTTTTTACCACTGGTTCTCCTGTCAAACTTATGGGTTCAAGGTTCCGGGTTCAAGGGTTCACGGTTTCATTAATTGATACGGCCAAAACTCTTTAAGGTCAAGAGGTTTCAATCAAAAACCCCTTTACCTTTTCTTTCAACATATGGAAATTTCCAGGTTCGATCCAGGTAACCTCCGGATCGGCACGAAACCATGTCAACTGTCGCTTGGCATATCTTCGAGTGTCTTTTTGAAGTTCGCTGATCGCCTCACCAAGCGACCATTCTCCTTTCAAATAGGTTATCATATGCCTGTATCCGATGGCCTTCATCGGCTTGAGGTCGGAAGAATATCCTTTCCTCAAAAGGCTTTCGGTCTCATCTACGAGGCCGTTTTCAACCATTGCCAGACTCCGTTTGTCAATACGATCGTAAAGCTCTTCTCTCTCCACATTCAAACAGAGTTTCATGGCATCAAGCTTCCTGCCGCCAAACGAGTGCTCCCTTGTCAGGTCCGAGAAACGCCGTTTGGTCAGATGGATAATCTCAAGCGCCCTTATGATCCTCACCCTGTCATTGGGATGTATTTTATCTGCCGATTCGGGATCCAGATCAGCAAGCCTTTCATGGAGGGCCGCGGAACCGGACGAATCACACTCCCGGCGTAATGATTCCCGTAATTCCATATCTACCGGTGGACTCTCAAAGAGTCCGTCCAACAAGCCTTTTATGTAAAGGCCCGTCCCGCCGACAACTAAACAGACATTTCCTCGGGAGCCGATTTCGGTTATTTTGGGAATGGCCATGGAATTGTAGGTTGCGGCGTTAAATTCCTCATCAGGGTCCACCACATCCAGGAGATGATGGGGGATACCCTTTTGCTCTTCAGGCGTGGGTTTGGCCGTACCCACATCCATTCCCCTGTAGACCTGCATGGAATCGGCGCTGACTATCTCCCCTTTTAAAGCCAAGGCCAGGTCCACACCAAGAGAAGTCTTTCCACTGGCCGTCGGCCCGGAGATAACGACGACTTTTTGTCTTTTGCTCATATTAAATCTCAAGCCAAGCCCTGTGCCGGAACTCGAATACGGCGTCACACAACCCGCTTAAACATCTTTTCGATCTCATAATAGGTGAAGTGCTTGAATATTGGTCTTCCATGGGGACAATTTGTGGGTAAGTCCATCTCCTCCAACTGGTAAAACAGGTGCGTTATTTCCTCGTTCGTCATACGGTACCCGGCCCGAATGGCTCCATGACAGGCCATGACTGTCAAGGCCCTGTCAAAGATGGCATTGTCTTCGGGTTCACCTTCTTCCAATTCCGCTAAAAACTCCGACAGGAATGAATCCCACTCCACATTCTCCAAAAGGGCCGGCACCGCCCTTAACAGAAAAGTATTGCCCCCGAAATGATCGAGTTCAATTCCGAAACGCGATAACCGCTCTCCCTTTTCCTGAACAACCCTTTTCTCTTTCGCTGACAGCTCCAGTTTGTGGGGCATTAACAATGCCTGGACTTCAATACGGGAATTATTAAATCCCTTCTTGAGATTTTCATACATGATTCTTTCATGGGCGGCATGTTGATCGACCATTAAAAGGCCATCCTTTACCTGGCACAGGATGTATGTGTTTCCCAATTGACCGATGATTTGCGGAATTTCGCTTATTGCGGGCTGCTCCACCACACCTGCCCGGGCCGGGATGCCCTGGGTCGGGACGTGTTGCGAAAATTCCGGGAAGGGCTCGGATACGTCGGATACAAAGGAAGGGACCTGATCGGGCACTTGACCATAGAGGGGATTTGATGAACGGGCCAGGGCCTTTTCAATGGTGGAAACAATGGCTTGAAACACATCACGGCTGTTGTGGAATCGAACTTCCTGTTTGGTCGGGTGGACATTGACATCCACCTTTGAAGGATCCATTTCCAGGAAAATAACTGCCTGGGGATAATGCCCCTTCATGAGTCGCTGCCCGTAACCCTCCATAATCGCCTTTGTTACGAGTCTATCCCGAATGTTCCGGCCGTTCACATATACATACAGACGATCGCCCCTGGTCCTGCTCAATTCCCAGGGCGCCAGATAGACGCTGACCCCGAGTTCATGGATTCTTTCCTGTGCCTCTGTTATGGATTCCGCAACTTTACGCCCTAAAAGAACGGAGAGCCGCGGCAGTTGATGATCAGACGCAGGGAGATTCATAAGCGTCTTTCCGGCGTCGTCTAACTTGAAGTTTACGCCCGGAAACGGCAGGGCCACCCGCGTGAACGTATCGATGATATGATCTGTTTCGGTCCTGACCGCGCGCAGGAACTTCCTCCTGGCAGGGATATTGAAAAAAAGGTCGCCCGCTTCGACCACGGTCCCGACCGGTGCTCCTGTTTCCTCTATACCGGTCAGTTTTCCGCCCGCGATCTTCAACCTGTGGCCTTCCAACCGGTCTTTGGGGCGGGTAGTGAGCTTCATTCGCGATACGGAGGCAATACTCGGAAGTGCCTCTCCCCTGAACCCCAGGGATTTTATGGAAAAAAGATCAGATGCCGTCTCTATCTTGCTGGTTGCGTGTCTTTCAACACACAGAAGAAGATCATCCCTGGACATGCCCTTACCATTATCGCTGACCTTGATTAATCCCTTCCCCCCTTTTTCGATGCGGACGACAATCCTATCGGCCCCCGCGTCAATACTGTTATCAATCAATTCCCTGACAACGGAAGCGGGCCTGTCTATGACCTCTCCGGCTGCGATCTGGGAGGCCACCTTCTCCGGCAGGATACGGATCGCGTTCATAGTTTGAGGAGTTCTTTATCCAGGGTGAATCTTCGGCCCGGTCGTTGCGCACCAGACGATTTTTTGAAAATCCTTTTTCTCCGTCTGACAAGACGCAGGTTTTGTCTCCCCATCGG
>DAOUXC010000351.1 GCA_030666795.1 Desulfobacteraceae bacterium | reverse complement strand
CCCCCCTCCCTGTTCCCCTCGCCTTTGGCTCGGGGCCAGGGGGTCCCCCATTCCGTAACCCAATGAAATGACGAAGGCCTCCCGACAGTCACTCAGAAAAAACCTCATAACCCTTTTCCTTTGAACACAAATTATTACCCACAAATTTTTGTGAGGAGCCAAACAAAAATTCAAATGAAAATTCTTATTTGTGTCAAACAGGTGCCGGAATCTGACGCGGCTATTAAGATGGATGATTGCGCACGCTGGATACGTCCGGAAAAATCAATATCCTATAAGATGAACCGTTTTGACGAGTTCGCGGTTGAGGAATCAGTCTTGATCAAGGAGGCTTTTCCCGGCACCCGAGTAGACGCCATATCAGTGGGTCCTGCGCGGGCGGCCATGGTTGTCAAGCGGGCGATTGGAATGGGTGCTGATAACGGTGTGCACGTGGAAACCGGAGACCATGGTTACCTGAATCCCTTGATCGTCGCGTCCCTGATTGCCGGGTACGCCCGAGACAGGCAGTATAATTTGATTCTTACGGGGATCATGTCCGAAGACGCCATGCATGGAATGGTAGGTCCCATGTTGGCGGAACTGCTCTCTCTGCCATGCGCAACGTCAGTGATTTTCGAAAAAATATCTCCGGAAACGGAAACTATCCGCGTGGAACGGGAAATCAAGGGCGGGTACAGGGATACCCTGGAGCTGAAATGTCCCGCCGTGCTGACCATCCAGGGGGGCATCAACAAGCCGCGCTATCCTTCGCTTTCCAACATGCTCCGTGCCAAACATCAAAAACTGGTGACAATTGTCGCAAGTCCGGATGACCGGCCCGGGCCCCGTGAAGAGGTCATGCGGGTTTCATACCCGCAGAAGTCCCGTTCCGGTATGGTATTGGAGGGAGGCCGGGAGGAAAAGGCGGCCCGACTGTTGAAAATACTGAGGGAAAAAACATTGATTTAATGTTTGATATGGCCGCAAAAAGGCGCAAAATACGCAAAAATAAAAAATGGAACCAGTATAATCAGACAGTTATAAAAATAAAAAATTGGCACCCAATTTTTTGTGAGATTGTCAAGGAATGAGGTGGCATGACAAAAAGAATCGTTGTTATCGCGGAACATTTTAATGGCAGACTTGTGCCGGTGACCTTTGAACTATTGGCCTGCGCGCTGGAGATTCAAAGGTTCCGGCAGGTTCCCATAAGTGTCGTTATCTTGGGGGATCGCGTTGAAGATCTGGCCCATGAGATTGCCGGGGCATCAGGTCTGGAAGTCATCGCGATTCAGGACCCTGATCTTATTACCTACAACGGGGAAATCTATAAAAACATCTTAGGCGAAGTATTGCCCGAATTGAGTCCTGTCTGTATCTGTATTGCACATACAGGCCAGGGCTGGGATTTTGCGCCCGGCCTTGCCGTAAGGCTTGGCGCAGCATGTATTACAGGCGTGGAAAGGCTTTTTGAGGAAGATGGCCGCATTTGTTTCACCCGGGCGATCTTCGGCGGAAAGCTTGTTGCGGATTTTAGAGTTGCTTCTGATCCCACAATCATCACGGTGCAACCGGGATCATTCAAGAAGGCCTCTTTTGAGGCCCGGACCCTCGGATCCGTGATACTCAGAACAGTGTCATATCAATCCCGTCAATCCAGATCACTTGGGATCAAACGCGCGAAAGAAGAGAGTTCGGCTGTGACTGAGGCCGATGTTGTTGTATCAGCAGGAAAAGGAATCGGCAGGAAAGAAAACCTGGAAATCATCGAGCGGCTTGCGGCATTGTTTCCGAAGTCCGCCGTTGCAGGGTCCAGGTCGGTATGCGACAGTAAATGGTTGGATCGTAACCGGCAAGTGGGCCTTACCGGCGCTTCAGTCAACCCAAGACTCTACATCGCGGCAGGCATATCAGGGGCATCCCAGCATATCGCCGGCATGCGTTCCTCCGGATTCATTGTAGCCATCAACACCGATCCCAACGCCGCGATCTTCAATGTTTCAGATGTCTGCGTTGTTGAAGATCTAACTGCCTTTATACCTGTTTTTATTGAGGCGTGTGAAAAGAGCAATGCATAAGATAGGAGCCTGGTCCTGCAAAAGAACTGCTTACCAAAAAGGGCAGTGTATATAACCTTGACCCTTTGCCCTGGCTCCTGTATTCTGACACTCATCAGGCCTTAAATAGCTCAACTTCACGTAAACCTTGAACCCCTGTTGACCTGCAAGTAGGGCGGGCCACCGTGCCCGCCTGGGCATGTTTTTCAAAAAGCCGTCTTTAATGGTGAATTTGCAAGACCCGGGCAGGAGTTGTTGACATGTTTACCTTTACATCCGAAGTGACTTATAAGGAAGGACGGATCATTTTTGAAGAGGGGAGTTCCGAGGAAAGTGTCTATGTAATCCTTTCAGGCTCAGTGGAACTTTCCAAAATGATCGGGAGAAAAAAGGTCGTCGTGGAAATCCTTCGAAAAGGGGGGATATTCGGGGAGGTAGATTTATACAGGCCCTTCAAGAGCGCGACCACGGCCCGGGCCATTCGTAGGACGACCCTTGGTCTCATTGACCGTGATTTAATGTTTAAGGAAATCAACAACCTTTCCTCAGATTTCAGGTCCGTCTTTATGGCTTTGTTGAAAAGGTCCAAAAAGATAGTGGATACCACCTGTGAGCTTTCATCGAGAAAAGAACCACGTGTCCGTAAAAATCTGGCCGTGACATATAAAGTTGATAAGTCTTCTGTCACGGCATGCAGTAACGACATCAGTACGCGAGGGCTTTCAGTCATAACGAAAAAGCCCCTACGGAAAGGCGAGGCATTCTTCCTTGGGCTGAAAATGCCCGGCCTCATAGATCCTGTAAATATCAACAGTGAAGTGGCATGGGTGAGAGAGCCGGACGAGGAAAAAGGTGAAGGCGTTTTTAGAATGGGAGTCAGGTTTCTTGAAATGAGCGAACAGGACAATGACATGTTGAACCATTATGTCAATACTGTCAGGTTGTGTAATTGAAAGAACGCGGTTGTAACGGGGTCCTGCCTCGGCGGACGGCCGACCCGACCGTGTTTATGAAATAAAAATCGACTCAGGAGGCTAAAGAATGGGCAAGATCGAGACGGCAATTATCAGTGTGACCGACAAGACGGGGGTTGTGGAATTCGCAAAATCGCTCTCAAAATTAGGTGTGGGAATCCTTTCCACGGGAGGAACGGCTAAAGCCCTTCGTGAAGGCGGGGTTTCAGTGACGGATATTTCCGATTATACAGGGTTTCCCGAAATGATGGACGGCCGTGTTAAGACACTTCACCCCAAGGTCCATGGAGGTCTTTTGGGTCTCCGCGACAACCCGGAACATGTAAGAATGATGAAAGAGCACGGGATCAAGCCTATTGACATGATAGTAGTTAATCTCTACCAGTTTGAAAAAACCGTCGCCAAAGAGGGGGTGACGCTGG
>DAOUXC010000308.1 GCA_030666795.1 Desulfobacteraceae bacterium | reverse complement strand
GGAGTCCAGAACCTATTGGAAAGACTGGATTCCGGCTTCCGCCGGAATGACGGCAAAATAAATATTTGCGAAGCCCATAACTAATTGATATCGATATCTAAATCTTACTTTTTGTTTATTTTGCGCCTTTTTGCGGCCATATCAATCTTCAATTTTCTATAATTAATTTCACCCGATTGGATGGTGGGCCTACCGCCCCTTTTGGGCCGATTAAACGGACCTCAAAAAAATGGATACCCTCTTTTTTCTCAATAAAAACCTCGCACAGGAATTCTTCTCCCGCAAGAATTTTGCCCCTGATTTCCTGAAAACCGGGGTATTTAATGGGGCAACCTTCACAGGGAGGATTCTTTAAAGAATACCAGGTATGGTAAACCCTGCAACCGGTTACACCCGGTCTACCTTTCTTTTGCCCCTTTAGAGCGGGGATACTCCCCTGAAGAAGGACCGCTTCATTTGTCCATTGACCCTTCAACTGCTCCACCTTCAAAGGTCTGTCCGTCTTAGGCAGAAACGGGGGCCCTTTCTTTCCGCAAGACATAAGGACAAGAGAAGCCACACCGAGAATTATTGCACTGTAAAGGAATCTCCATTTTACCTGGCACATGCTTCCTTTATTTATCAATTTTTCAGCTCCTCTTTTGCCTTGTTTAAGCTTTTTTGCACGATCTCCGGTCCTGTTCCTCCCGGGATGTTTCTTTTCTCAAGACACGCTGAAGGTTCAAGCCATTCATAGACATCCTCATCAATTTCTGATGCAAAACCCTTCATTATGTCTAAGGTAAGGTCATGAAGTTCTTTTCCCTGGTCCGTGGCAGCAAGGACCATCTTCCCCACAATGTCATGGGCCTCACGAAATGTCATTCCTTTACGTACAAGGTAGTCGGCCAGGTCGGTGGCTGCCAGAAATCCAATTCCGGTTGCCGCCTTTAACGCTTCGGCGTTGAAGGAGATCTCCTGGAGTAGCCTACACATCACCTCGAGACAGATCAGGGCCGTGTCCGCCGTGTCAAACAGGGCCTCTTTATCCTCCTGCATATCCTTATTGTAGGTCAATGGAAGACCTTTCATGGTCGTCAAGAGGGAAATAAGGTGTCCGTAGGCCCGGCCTGTTTTGCCCCTGATAAGTTCCGGAAGATCAGGGTTTTTTTTCTGGGGCATAATACTGCTGCCGGTTGAGAAGGCATCGGATATTGTTACAAACCCAAATTCCCGGCTTGACCAGATGACCAGTTCCTCGCTGAGCCTGCTCAGATGCATCATCAGGACAGAGACATTAAAAAGGAACTCTAAAACGAAATCCCTGTCGCTTACGGCATCCATGCTGTTGTCGGTTATACTGTCAAAGCCCAGTTCCCGCGCCACCATGTCCCGGTCCAGGTCAAAGGTGGAACCTGCCAATGCGGCGCTTCCCAAGGGCATGGTGTTTGTCCGTTTGAAGTTCTCCTGAAAACGTTCCCGGTCTCTTTTCAGCATCTCATAGTAGGCAAGCAGATGATGGGCCAGAAGGACCGGCTGGGCCCGTTGAAGATGGGTATAGCCCGGCATGATAAGTTCAAAGTTTTTTTCCGCCAATGTGACAAGCGCTGATTGCGTGTCCCTTATCAAATCCGTCACGGCACCAATGGCATCTCTGACGAAGAGCCGGACATCCAGGGCCACCTGATCATTTCGACTCCTTCCCGTGTGCAGTTTTCCTCCCAATTCACCAACCTTTTTTATTAGAGCCGTTTCCACAAGGCCGTGTATATCTTCGTAATCATCAAGAGGAATTTCATTCCTGTCCAGTTCGACCTTAATTTCTTCAAGGGCCGTCAGGATTTTTGATGTCTCCTCAGCCGTGATGATTCCCTGTTTAGCCAGCATCCTTAAATGGGCCATACTCCCTTCAATATCATAGGCATAAAGCCTGTGATCAAAGGCTATGGAGGCATTAAACCTGTTTACAAGGGCGTCTGTTTCCTCCCGAAAACGACCGCCCCATATTTTTTGGGTCATTGGGAGGTCCTCATGCGCATTGTCTGTTCACTTTTATCCAATCTTTACGAGTTTTCAAATGTATGCGGACACCATTAAAAAATGACACTTCGAGGCAAGGCACGCGGGACTCTTTTCAAAAAGCCGCATAACCTTGCTTTGGCCCGCATCGCGGCGGCCTCTTTACAACTCGGTGCGGATAGCCCTTTTGATTATAGCCTCTTTTTTATTTGGCTGTCCCGCCTGTTGGACGCCGAATAGTTAAGGACTTCGGGGCGTAGCAAGTGCTTTGTAGCGATATAGATGCGCCTCTTTGAAAAGAGTCCCGCGTGCCTTGCCGCCATGAACGTCACAAACTATCGAGCTTATTTGTTCATGCCAATCCGTGTAACACAGGCCGGTCATTTCCGGCCGCCCACACCAACTGATACGCGGCTATGAAGGATTCCTCTTTCTTTCCAAAAGCTTCGCGATTTTTATCCGCAGGCCGCTCAGCCTTATGAATCCCTCGGCATCTTTTTGATTGTAGACCTCGTCCCCCTCAAATGATGCATAATCCGGGTCATAGAGTGATGATTCGGATTTTGTACCGACCACCGTGCAATTACCCTTATACAATTTTAATCTCACAACACCGGTTACGTTTTTCTGGGTTTCATCGATAAGGGTCTGAAGCATTTCCCGTTCCGGGGAAAACCAGTAACCGTAATAGATCATCTCCGCGTAACGGGGCACCAGTCCGTCCCGGATATGCATGACCTCCCTGTCCATGGTTATGGATTCCATGGCCACATGGGCATCCCTCAGTATGGTCCCGCCGGGTGTTTCGTAAACACCTCTCGATTTCATGCCCACGTATCGATTTTCCACCATGTCCACACGACCGATTCCGTTTCTGCCACCCAATTCATTCAACCGGGACAGGAGTTCTGCCGGTGTCATGGTCTGGCCGTCCACGGAAACAGGATTTCCCTGTTTAAACTCGATCTCCACATATGTGGTCTGATCAGGGGCCTTTTCAGGAGAAACGGACAGTAAAAACATCTCCTCGGGCGGCTCGTTCCACGTATCTTCAAGAATCCCGCCTTCAAAACTTATATGCAACAGGTTGCGATCACTGGAATAGGGCTTTTCCTTTGTCACGGGTACCGGGATGCCCTTTGACCGGGCGTATTCCATGAGATCTTCCCGGCCCCTAAATTTCCATATCCTCCAGGGTGCGATGATTTTAAGGTTAGGCTCCAGGGCCATATAGCCCAGTTCAAACCTCACCTGATCATTTCCCTTTCCGGTTGCGCCGTGGCTCACGGCATTCGACCCTGTTTTTTTTGCTGCATCCACCTGACCCCTGGCAATGAGCGGCCTTGCTAAGGAAGTGCCCAAGAGATATTTCGATTCATAAATGGCATTGGCCCTCAATGCGGGCCAGACAAAGTCCTTTACAAACTCTTCCTTCAGGTCTTCCACGATAACTTCATCCGCACCCGTATCCATTGCCTTTTCTTCTATCCCGCCAAGCTCTTCACCCTGTCCAAGATCGGCTGCATAGGCCACGACCGGGCATTCATATGTCTCCTTAAGCCATTTAAGAATAACAGAGGTATCAAGACCCCCCGAATAAGCTAAAACGATTTTTTTGATATCTTCACTCAATTTGGATCTCCTTTGTTTTCAGGTCTCAGCATCTGTTTGGGCAATTCGTGTAATGCACGTTAATATCTGTCGTGGAATGGAGGACCGCCACATCATCCCTCCGTTCCATTATCCCAGATTTCGGAGCAAAGCAGTGCAATGGACACATCTCAGTGCTTCACCTTTCAGAAAGTAATTTCTCCAACAGGGCCTGGTGGAGATGCATCTTGTTTTCGGCCTGATCAAAGACCACTGAATTGGGACCCTCCAGGACATCTTCGGATATTTCTTCCCCCCGGTGGGCCGGAAGACAGTGCATGACCAGGACATCCTGTTTACAGAGCTCCAAAAGGGACCGGTTTAACTGAAAGCCCTTAAAATCCCTTAGCCTCTTATCCCTCTCCGCATCATGGCCCATGCTGGTCCACACGTCGGTATTGATCACGTCGGCATCTCTGGCAGCATCGACGGGATCTTCAAAGATTTTGATGTTTTTATCAGAACCTTTAAGCACATCAGGATGCGGATGATAGTCCGGAGGGCAGGCGAGTGCCAGTTCAAATCCAAGGACATCAGCGGCATTGATCCACGAATGGGCCACGTTGTTTCCATCACCGATCCACGCCACTTTCAGGTCTTTCAGGCTGCCCCGTTTTTCCTTAACGGTCACAATATCGCTTAAAATCTGGCAGGGATGGTACTGGTCTGTCAGGGCGTTGATAACGGGTATTTCAGCCCACTGCGCCATTTTTTCAACAAACTCCTGAGAGAAAGTCCTGATCGCAATTGCATCTAAGTAACGGGCCAATACTCTGGCCGTATCTTTGATGGGCTCGTTTCTGGACAATTGTGTATCTCCCCTGCTCAAGAAAAGTG
>DAOUXC010000238.1 GCA_030666795.1 Desulfobacteraceae bacterium | reverse complement strand
GCTCCGAAGGAGCGGAGGAGAACAGCGGAGGGGGGAGGCATCACCCGCCCATAACTGCCTGAAATCACCCCCGCATAGTGGGATCTTCGACACGCCGAGAAGCTCGGAATCGAAGAAAAGACTGCTTCAACCTTCCCATCTGCCGACTTAACAGCTGAACAGTTTCGCAATACTCATTAACCGGATGATCCTATTTTCTCTTGCATTTATGCTCTAACGCCTTTATATTAGTATGTTTATAATTATAAAATAAAGGTTTACACATCATGATTGAACTTGATTTTTCAAAAGGAAATGGGCTCTTGCCGGCAATTGCACAGGACTATAAGTCGGGCAGGGTCCTGATGCTTGCATACATCAACCAGGCATCCTGGAAAAAGACTCTCGACACAGGTGATGCCCACTACTGGAGTCGCTCCCGCCAGGAACTCTGGCGCAAAGGAGGAACATCCGGCAATGTCCAGAAGATTAAAGAGATCTACGTGGACTGTGACAACGACACCGTGGTTTTCAAAGTGGAACAGGTGGGCGGTGCAGCGTGCCACCTCGGATATGAATCCTGTTTTCACAAGAAGGTGGAACGTAACGGAGAATTCACTGTGATAGGTGAAAAAATCTTTGATCCTGAGAAGGTTTATAAAAAATGAATAAATTGAAATTCGGGATTCCCAAGGGGAGTCTTCAAAATGCGACAATCAAACTTTTTGAGAAGTCCGGATGGAAAATAAACATCAATAGCCGAAGTTATTTTCCGGATATCAACGACCCCGATATAGAATGTGCCATCTGCCGCGCACAGGAGATGTCCCGTTATGTGGAAAACGGGACCTTTGACGGAGGCCTGACAGGCAGGGACTGGATTGAAGAAAATGAATCGGATGTATTGCTGTTGGACGACCTGGTCTATTCCAAGGTCAGTCAAAAACCGGCCCGATGGGTCCTGGCAGTACCGGCGGGCTCGAATATCAAAAAGCTGGAAGACCTGAAAGGCAAGAAAATCTCCACGGAGATGGTGAACTATACAAAGAGATACTTTCGGGACAAAAACATTGACGTGGAGGTCGAGTTTTCATGGGGCGCCACGGAGGCCAAGGTCGTGTCCGGCCTGGCCGATGCCATTGTGGAAGTCACGGAGACCGGAAGCACTATCAAGGCGCACGGCCTGAAGATTATCCACGAACTCATGCAAACCAATACCCAGTTGATCGCTAACAGGGAATCATATAAGGACCCCTGGAAAAAGGCCAAGTTTGAGCAGATCATCCTGCTTCTCAAAGGGGCCCTCAGAGCGGAAAACATGGTGGGCTTGAAAATGAATGTCGCACAAAAAAACGTGGAAAATGTAATAAGCATTCTTCCAAGTCTCAATGCCCCGACCTTGGCCGGCCTTCACAACTCCGACTGGGTATCCATAGAGACGGTTGTGGACGCAAAAACAGTAAGGGATCTTATCCCGAAACTGATTTATTCAGGGGCGCAGGGAATCATAGAATACCCTTTGAACAAGGTAATATAAATAGACTCGGGTTACGTGTTATGGGTTGCGAGGTAAGTGATCACAGGATATTGAAATCTCGACAAGCAATAAAAGGGTCTTGAGGTCTTTTCGGAGCGACTGGCGCGAGGCCTTCGTCATTTCATGGGGCTACGGATGGGGGACCCCCTGGCCCCGAGCGAAGTCGAGGGGAACAGGGAGGGGGTAGGCATCACACGTCCGTAACTCCTTGAAATGACCCCCGCATAGCGGGATCTTCGACACGCCGGGAGACTCGGAGTCGAAGAAAAGGCCACAAGACCCTGCTGGACAATAATCAATTGGATTGATAGCAGGGAGGAAAACACCGCATTGAACAAAGTAACCAAAAGGGCACAGGAAATACCTTCTTTCATTGTCATGGATGTCCTCGAAAGGGCTCATGAACTTGAAAGGCAGGGCCGTCATATCATCCACCTGGAAATCGGTGAGCCGGATTTTGCAACGCCTCAATGCATATGTGAGGCGGCTCAGGAGGCCATCCAAAAAGGCGAGACCCACTACACCCACAGCCTTGGAATCATAGAACTGAGAGAAGCCATCTGTGAAGACTATCATACCAAATACGGGGTCAATGTCGATCCCCGGCAAATTCTTGTCACCTCCGGCACGTCTCCGGCCCTGTTTATGATCTTCTCGGCCCTTTTAGAGACGGACGATGAAATTATTTTTTCCGACCCTCACTACCCCTGTTATCCAAACTTTGCAAACTTCCTGAAGGCAAAACCCGTCCTTGTGAAAGGATACGAAGAGGATGGGTTTCAATTAAGGCCTTCTGAAATCAAAAAAAAGATAGGTTCAAGCACAAAGGCTGTCCTAATAAATTCCCCCTCCAATCCAACAGGAAACCTTCTTTCTCATGAACGAATGAAAAAAATCGCTGAATTAGGCCCTCCGGTAATATCGGATGAAATTTATCATGGACTGGTTTACGGAGAAAAGGAACGCTCAATACTCGAGTTTACGGATAATGCGTTTGTACTCAATGGTTTTTCAAAGCTTTACGCCATGACCGGATGGCGACTTGGCTATCTCATTGCTCCTTCCGACTTTATCCGCCCTTTGCAAAAAGTCCAGCAGAATTTCTTTATATCAGCGGGCAGTGTCTCCCAGTGGGCCGGTCTGACAGCCCTCAAAAAGGCGGGACCGGACGTGGAACAGATGAAAGCCGTATACGACGAACGGCGCAAGTACATGATCCAAAGGGTCCGGGAGATGGGATTAGGTCTTCCCGTGGAACCTGCAGGCGCCTTTTACATGCTTGCCAATTCAAAACATCTTAGTAACAATTCCTATGACCTGGCCTTTGAAATCCTGGAAAATGCGAGTGTCGGGGTATCCCCTGGTATCGATTTCGGACGGAACGCCGAGGGCTATCTCAGATTTTCATATGCCAATTCCCTTGAAAACATAAAAGAGGGGCTGGATAGATTGGAAGAATACCTGAAGACCAGATAGACCGTGGCGACCACAAAGGGTATAGCCGACAGTTTCTCGAATGGATATCTCATTCCTCATAAGTGCCTTTCGCGCACATCAGTATCCTCCACCGGACAGACCGGAAATCGCCTTTGCAGGCAAGTCCAACGTGGGCAAGTCCTCCCTGATAAATGTCCTTATCAACCGTAAAGGCCTGGCCAGAACAAGCTCAACTCCGGGCAGGACACAGTCGATCAACTTTTTTACCATGGGCGAATCATTGTATCTGGTCGATCTGCCGGGCTATGGCTTTGCCCGCGTTCCCATGAAAGTTAAGAAATCCTGGCAAGGTATGGTGGAGACCTATTTGAGTGAACGCTCAAACCTGAAGGCAGTTGTGGTAATCTTAGATATAAGGAGAGACGTTTCTTCCGGAGACATGGACCTTTTAAGCTGGTTGAAACACTATGGCATAAACGCTATCCCGGTGCTCACAAAGGCCGACAAACTTTCGCGGCAAAAGGCCCGGACAAGGGCCAGTGTGATCACTCGTCAACTCAAGGACATTTCACCTATTGACACTATTCTCTTTTCTGCAAAAACAAAAGAAGGTAAGGAAGAAATCTGGGATAAGATAAGACTGGTTTCGGATTTCGATTTACGGGTTCCGCGTTAAATTCCTTCAACGTAACCAAAGCGCCTTTCTCTTTTCATATTTTTCTCATTCCTCTTCCTTCATTGAGATTTCCCAAGTCCCTCAAGCCCATAGGTCTTGATCTTTTTGTGAAGGTTACTCCGTTCGATACCGATAGCTTCGGCCGTCTGTGAAATATTCCCATTGTACTCCATGAGTTTTCTTTCGATAAATGCCCTTTCAAATTCGCCCCTTGCTTCTTTAAACGAACCGGACATAAAGGCCGGTCCAAGATCTTCTTTTATCTCCGAGGGCATGTTAAATGGTGGCGGTATATCTTTGCCCTCAATAACATGGCCCGGTGTCATGATCATAAGCCTCTCCACCAGGTTTTTGAGTTCCCGAACATTGCCGGGCCATTCATATTTTTCAAGGACCTGAAACACGTCTTCAGAAAACTCTTTTGGATCGAGGTTGGTTTTCAGCGTGAATCCCTCAACAAATTCATACACAAGTTTGGGAATGTCCTCCGCACGCTCTCTTAAAGGCGGCACTTTAACGGGGATAACATTCAACCGAAAATAGAGATCGTCCCTGAAAGCATTTCGCTCAATCTCGGCCTCCAGGTCCTTGTTCGTGGCTGCAATCACTCGAACGTCCACTTCTATCGTCCGTGTGCCCCCCACCCGCTCAAATTTCTGTTCCTGCAAAATCCTCAGGGTCTTGGATTGGGCCTTAAGGCTCATGTCACCAATTTCGTCCAAGAAAATAGTCCCCTCATGGGCCTTATCAAATTTTCCTCTTCTCATGGTAGATGCCCCGGTAAAGGCCCCTTTTTCATGGCCGAAGAGCTCGCTCTCAATCAGGTCCTCAGGAATAGCCGCACAATTGACCTCCACCATTGGTTTATTACTTCTGCCGCTTAATCTATGAATGGTATGGGCCACAAGCTCTTTTCCGGTGCCGTTCTCCCCTGAAATCAGGACCCAGGCGTTTGTAGGGGCAACAATTCTGATTTGTTCCTTTATTTCGGTAATCGCCTTGCTGTTACCGGTTATCCTGTACCTGTCCTTGTCCTTCTCTTTGAGAAGGTCTATCTCTTCTTCAAGCCTGTAATAATCCAGGGCATTATTAACCGACAAAAGGAGTTTTTCAATGGAAAGGGGTTTTTCAATAAAATCATAGGCCCCCATCTTCGTAGCCTTTACAGCCGTTTCAATGGTGCCGTGGCCGGACATCATCACCACTTGAAGGTTTGGATATGCCTCTTTGATCTTTTCAAGCGTCTCAATTCCATCCAGTTCGGGCATCCATATGTCTAAGAGGATCAAATCGGGCATCACTTCCTCGATTTTTTCCAGTGCCCGGGCTCCACTCTCAGCACAGATGGCCTCAAATCCTTCGTCTGAAAGGATACCCTTTAAGGATTGAAGAATGCTCGTCTCATCATCAACGATCAAAATCGTCCTGGCCATTTTATTGCCTCATCATTTCCATTGCTATTTCAGCAGTCCTTTCTGAGGCCCCTCCCCTGCCAAGGCCCTCCTTAACCCTCTTCAATTTGTCTTTCATCTTTAGCCGTAATACCCGGTCCTCGAGAATAATTTCGACCTCCCGCGCAAGCCTCTCGGCCGTCACTTCATGCTGAATCAGTTCTGGCACTACCTCTTCCCCCGCCACCAGGTTCACCAGCCCGATATGGGGGACCTTGATCACCATCCTGCCAACCCAGTAGGACACTAAGGAGACTTTGTAGGCAATGGCCATTGGAACGCCCATTATGGCCGTATCCAGGGTTGCAGTACCGGAGGCCACCAAAGCCACATCACAAATGCCTAAAACCTCATGCACGTCTCCCTGAATAATCTTGATCTCAACAGGTGAGTTATGGATAAAGGATTCTACAAATTCAGGGTCAATGGTCGGGGCTAAAGGCAAAACGCATCGAATGTCGGGATAGCGCCGCCCAAGAAGTCTTGTGGCTTCGGCCATGACGGGCATCAGATTTCTGATTTCTTCTTTCCGGCTTCCAGGCAAAAGCCCCACCACGGGAAAACGTAACTCGGACGAAAATGAATTATGATTAGTTTTTCTAAATTCAAAAGCATCCAGGAGAGGGTGGCCCACATAATCCACTTTCATACCTCTCCGCCTGTAAAATTCCTCCTCAAAGGGTAAAATCACGGCCATGCGATCAACGCGCCGTGATATTTTTCTCACCCGCCCTTTCCTCCACGCCCACACCTGCGGGCTGATATAGTATAAAACCGGTACCTGAAAACGTTTTGCGATTCCGGCAATATGGAGGTTGAAATCAGGATAATCGATTAGGATGAGAAGGTCGGGACGCTTATCCTTCAGTATGGATTTGAGTTTTTTAGAAGCCCTGACTATTGTGTGAAGCCTGCTCAAGACCTCGGTTAATCCTACAACAGCCATATCTGAAGAGGAGAAGAGAAGCTTGACCCCTGCTCGCT
>DAOUXC010000226.1 GCA_030666795.1 Desulfobacteraceae bacterium | reverse complement strand
GAAAGTCACTCGGAAAAGACCTCATAACCCTTTCCCTGTAAACACAACTTTTGTCCAAAAACGGTTTTTCTTACACAGGCAGGGGGACGGGATTTAACATTAAATAAATTCTAATGAACAAGATTCAAAATTATAGCCCAGTAGAAGTCTCACCACTTCATTTAAAACGATTACTCTAATTTTAGGTACTAACAAATGGTTTCAAGGCTGGAAATCAGGCTCAAAAAAGAACTAATGGATGCCGAAGGCGCGGGCATTCGGCAAAAATCAAGGGAATATTTCGGATTTGAAGTAGATGCCATCCGGGTGATCCGTGTGCTGACCCTTGATATGGAACTTAAACCGGATCAATTGGAACAGATCCGAAACGAAATTTTCACCAATCCGGTCACTGAAGAATCATCCTATTCACCCATGGCGACCGGCTTTGACTGGCTCATATGGATCGGGTTCCGCCCCGGCGTAAGGGATACGGCAGGGAGCACGGCAAGAGAAGCCATTGAGGATCTTCTGGGAATCGAGTCCAAACAGGATCAGGCAGTTTATACATCAAAGCTATATGAAATCAGGGGACAGCTTTCCGAAAAACAGATCAAAAAAATCGCTGGCGATCTTTTGGCCAATGACATTGTTCAGCAGTGGAAGGTCTTTTCCGGTTATGAGTGGGATAAAGACAAGGGCATAGGGTTTCCGGTCCCAAAGGTCATCCTTGACCATGAACCTGAGGTGAGCACCATTTCCATTCAAAGCGACGAGGAACTCGGTCGTATTTCCCTCGAGCGCAACCTGGCACTTCAAAACAGGGATATCCCGGTCATACGCCGGTATTTCCTGAGAGAAGACATCCTGAAAGAGAGGAAGACGGTCGGCCTCGATCTTCCCACGGACGTGGAATTGGAATATATCTCCCAGGCCCGCAGCGACCACTGCAACCATAACACCTTCAGGGGTCTTTTCAGGTATCACGATCTTTTGACGGGAAACCGGGAAACCGTTGACAACCTTTTTAAATCCTGTATCGAGGCCCCTACCCTCAAGATAAAGGAAGAAAAGGACTGGGTCACATCGGTTTTGTGGGACAATGCGGGTGTTGGAAGATTTGATGATGATCATTACTACGTGATTACCGGTGAGACCCACAACAGCCCGTCCAATATGGAGGCATATGGCGGTGCCATTACCGGTATCGTAGGGATCTACAGGGATCCCATGGGAACGGGAAAGGGTTCAAGACTTATCCTTGGGATGTATGGTTACTGTGTGGGTCATCGGGAATACGAAGGAGAGTTGACACCCCATCTTCACCCGCGCCGCCTGCTCGACGGCGTCATTGAAGGGGTAAGGGACGGGGGCAATAAAAGCGGCATCCCTACCCCGTACGGCCTGCTCTTTTTTGACGAAAGCTATGTCGGCAAATGCCTCGTCTTTGTGACCGCGTTGGGCATCATGCCCGCGACCATCGGCCACGCATCATCTCACAAAAAAACCACCAGTCCCGGTGAACTTATCATAATGGCAGGCGGGAGGGTCGGCAAGGACGGCATTCATGGGGTCACGGCCGCTTCGGAGACCTACAGCGAGCATACGCCGGCAGGGCATGTCCAGATAGGCGATCCTTACACCCAGAAAAAAATGCACGACTTCCTGATTGAAGCAAGGGATGAGGAACTTATAACATTTATCACCGATAACGGGGGCGGAGGGCTCTCCTCCTCGATCGGCGAATCCGCCAGGTTCAGCAACGGCGCCCGTGTGGACTTAGACAGGGTGCCCCTTAAGTACGAGGGTCTGGATCAATGGGAGATCTGGGTCTCCGAATCACAGGAAAGAATGACCATTGCGGTAAAACCGGAACACCTGGATCGCTTCATGGCACTTTCGGCCAAACACGCGGTGGAAAGCACGGTCATCGGCGAGTACAATGATTCCGGGTACCTGCAATTGGACTACAAAGGCAAAACCTGCGCCTACATCCGCATGGATCTTCTGGAATCCGATTTTCCCCAGTGGGAGTTTGACGCCCAGTGGACCCCCCCGGATATGAGGGGCCTGACAGAGCCGGTCATTTCCGAGCCCGAGGATCATGGCCCTCTTCTGAAAGCTATCCTATCCCGTCCCAACATATGCGCCCGCAACTGGATTGCCAGGCAATATGACCATGAAGTACAGGGGAGCAGCGTGGTTAAACCTTTAGTGGGAAAAGGTCGGGACATACCCACTGATGCTGCGGTGGTAAGACCTGTACTCGGCTCTAATAGGGGTATTGCCGTGTCCCAGACACTCAATCCGTCCTATTCGGAAATTGATACCTACCACATGACGGGTGCCACCATTGATGAAGCGGTTAGAAAGACACTGGCCGTGGGAGGAGACCCCAATCACTTAGGCGGGCTGGATAACTTCTGCTGGCCCACGATTGAGTATCACCCTGCAAATAACCCGGACGGGAAATACAAGGCAGCGCAATTGGTAAGGGCGAACTGGGCCTTGAGGGATTATTGCCTGGGTTACGGCATACCTCTCCTTTCAGGAAAGGACAGCATGTATATTGACGGTAACCTGGAAGGCCCTTACGGTGAAAGACGAAAGATTTCCGGGCCACCTACCCTCATGTTTACGGTCTCAAGTGTTATTGAAGACATTAACAGATGCGTCACCATGGATGCCAAATTCCCGGGTGACCTTGTATATGTGTTGGGTGAGACCAGGAATGAATGTGGCGCAAGCGAGTATTATCAGATGATGGGAGCGGTGGGCCTAAATGTCCCCACCGTCGATGTTGAAGCGCTTTGGCCCCAGTACCTGGCACTCCATGGGGCCATTCAGGCAGGTCTTGTCTCTTCGTGCCACGCCGTATCGAAAGGCGGTCTGGCAGTCCATTCAGCCATGGTGGCAATGGGGGGCGAGCTGGGAATGGAACTCCTGCTCCCTCTTATTCCCGGCTTTTCCGGACTTACTGTGGGCCAGGCCCTTTATTCCGAGTCCTGTGGTCGATTTGTAATTACGGTAGCGCCCGGGAAAAAAGATGTCTTTGAAAAAATTTTTTCCGGTATGAAAATTGGCCGGGCAGGTGTTGTCACGGAATCACCCCGTTTTTCCGTCAAAGACGGCCGGGAAAAAGCGATCATTGACGAAGATGTAAATGAACTCAAACATGTATGGAAAAAGCCGTTCGGGGAATTAATATGAGCGCACCAAACACAATGAAACCAAAGGCGATTGTCTTAACCGGTTATGGGCTGAACTGCGATTATGAGACCGATTATTCATTAAAATTAGCAGGCGCGGAATCTTACAGGATACACATCAATGAGGTGATCAGCGGGGAAATGGGAGGCCGAAAAATATCCCTTGAGGATTATCATATCCTGGTCTTTGGCGGGGGATTTAGCTGGGCCGATGACCACGGTGCAGGGGTCCTTATGGCGTCAAAGCTAAGACAGCATTTAGGTAAGCAAATTGAGCGATTTGTCCGGGATGGCAAGCTGGTACTCGGCATATGCAATGGCTTCCAGTGCCTGGTCAATCTCGGTTTAATCCCCGCTTTTGACTCTCAGTACCGTGAGCGAAACGTCGCTCTCACATATAACGACTCCGGCAATTTTATAGACACTTGGGTGAATCTCAAAATCAATCCCGGTTCACCGTGCGTTTTCACTCAGGGTCTTTCGACTTTAGAGCTACCTGTAAGACACGGGGAAGGGAAATTCTATGCGGCGGCAGAGGACATTGACCGCCTTTTTGAAAACGGGCAGGTCGTATTACAGTATGCTGACGAAAACGGACAAGAGGCACATGGTCAATGGCCACTGAACCCGAACGGGTCCCTTCAAGATATTGCGGGGATATGTGATCCTACCGGTCGAATATTCGGCCTTATGCCCCACCCGGAGGGATTTAACCATTACACAAACCATCCGGACTGGACCAAAAAAAAGGAGGCCCTTACCCGTCAAGGCGAGGAGATAATGCCCGGGGAAGGAGAAGGCATCAGGATCTTGAGGAATGCGGTTGAATATATCAGGACGGCATTTTGAATACCGGCGCTCTACTTACCTTCGAATTCAATAATACCCGCGTCGGCATCCACCCTGACATGGTTCCCTGTCTTGATAAGCTCCAACACATTTTTCTCAGGGCGGTCCACGGCTGGGATCCCGGTTGTTATACACGCGCCGGATAAGACCGGTTCACTCTCAAGACAAATGATGGCCGCGGGTACGTTCCCGTTTTTCTTTGCTGCCCAGGCGGCAAAATCGCAACCGCTGGAACCCTTTCCGGTAGTAAACACAAACACCTTTTTGACCAGGCTTTGCCCCTCCAGTTTATGACGGGGCATACAGATTAGCCCCGTAACCGGGCTCAGGTCACCCAGGAACGCAAAGGGTCCGTTGTATACCAATGCCTCTCCTTCTGCTTTTCCGGCGCTCACCATGTGTGCTCTTATTTCCATTTTGGCATTTTTCCTTTCCACCTTCCCGTGATGGCCGCGTTGACGCATTCCTCTTCCGTGCCGAAAAAGACTTTAACACCGCCCACAGAGGCGATGTAGTGGGCACTACGGGCCGAGTTTGTAGCCGCACTTTTTGCCTGCTTGTCTCCCGCAATATCCGCGCGCGTAAATGGATTTCCGATTGAAGGGCAGACGGGAAGAAAAAGCCCACCGGCCTTTTCAATAGTATCGGCCCAGCCTTGTCTTCTGGCCAACGCCTCCACGGGCGCCGAGGCACCGATTAAAAGAGTCGTCTTGACTTTTTTCCCTTCCAGAAGAGCGGCAATTCGCCCGATCTCATCAATTGTGCTATGGGGACAGCCGAAAGCCACATGCTCCACCGTATCGTCCTCCCACACATTCAGCCTCTCCCAGGTTTCCCTCATCTCGCGCTTTCCCACTCGAATCACTTGCTCCGGTCTTTTATCACCCGTGGCCTCCTCTAAGGTGGGTGCCTCAGGGGTGGTTCCGACAATATGGGCCAGGGTGACAGCACCTGACGTGGGCATGGATATTACCAGGGCCCTTGCATAATCAAAGGGAAGTCTCGGCGGCAGTCCGTTCACCACCACCGGCTTGAATCCTGGCACCTGATCACCGATGTAATAACCCAGACAGTGATAATGGGTCATGGTCCAATCGGTCACGTCCAGATCATCCAGCTCCACCAGATGGCTTGCGAAACGGTTTTCCGGCAGCAGAAGACCCATCAGGGGCGTACGACCGCAGACCGCGGCAGCCAGGGAAACCAGGACACCCATACGATCCACCTTAGCCCCGAACAGACTGTTATTGGCGACCTGCATACAGCTTCCCCCCATGGGCACGATATCACCCTTCCTTGGAAAGATACCAAGGAGATATTCTGCGCAGGTCTCGGTACGGAGCCACCCCAGTTCCTTGTATCTCTTCAGCTTTCTCTCATGCTCACCAACCCAGTTGTCAGCTAAGGGCAGACCCCATTCCTTCCATATTTCAGGGGAATTAGATGGATGTGTGGTAACCCTGTGGGGCGTTGGAGGGACCCCCTCTGTCATGAGGTCCCAGAATTCTTCAGGACTAAAGTCGTAAGAGATGTGACCGTATGAAATGGGGACCAGTCTTTCCGCATCAAAGGATTCGCCCAACTTTACCAAAAGATCTATGGACCTTTGAATACCGGGACAATATTCTCCGCCCAACATTCTTTTTTCTTCATCCGTAAGTAACATGGCAGATTTCCTTTTAATCTTTCATGGATTCAGGGTTCACAGGTTCGCAGTTCGGATTTAAGGGTTTCGAGTATCCATGAAATTCGTCTATGCGTCAAGTCTCATTCATTATTTCTTGACAGATTTGAAAAACGATAGTATAGATCTTTTCTTCATCATCCATTTACATGAAGGAGACATTAAAATGGCTGCCAATAGAAAGAAATTAAACATAATTCGAGTTCGAAAAGCAAAACCCAACAAGAGAAACCTGAAAGTTAACATGAAACGCATCCAGCGAAATACGGAAATCCTCAGAGAATTAGCTTCCGGCGAGGGAAAATAATCCTGCCGGGAATTTGTCTTATCTCTTTGACCACACTAAAACCCGCCAATACGGCGGGTTTTTTCTTTTAAGGCCCCCACCATTTTAAAAATTACTTTCGTTCTATTTCATCTTTTCTAAAATATCATTATCGGTTAAAAAAAAAATTCTTTTTGTTTTGAAAATGATGAGGGGAAAAAACGACAATCCGTTTCGTTACTCATGATGACCGAATTCCCCCTCCTGTTTAATTATCATAATTT
>DAOUXC010000194.1 GCA_030666795.1 Desulfobacteraceae bacterium | reverse complement strand
GGAAGTTTTTGGTCATTGAATATTGGAATTTGAGATTTGTTTGTAATTTGGTGCTTGTATTTTGTATTTTTAGACACAAAAATCCAAGGCAGAGCTATCTACCTCTGACCCCCGCAATACGGGATCTTCGACTGGCCCAGAGGACCAGGTTTTCAATGGAAAAATAAATCCAGAGTTAATTTTTAAAAATAACTTTTCGTCATATTGTAGTCAAGTCTTTCTTGAGTACCCGGGCGCCGGAACTCATTCAAATAGCGAACTGATATAAATATCTTTTGGCCGTGTTCACGAAGGGTCGGTTACCCTCCGGGCCTTAGGCCCTATGGGCCGGAGGTTGTACCGGTCTTTTTGGCCTTTCAAAGAGTGAGGATATGCGCCTCAGTCACGAGGTCGACATCTCCCGATATTGACATACCCATGATAGAACTTAAATTTAGACATATTTGGTGTTTTTGAGTAAAAGAATGGATTTGATATAGGAGGAAATCCAGCCATGAGATTCGATAAGTTCACACTGAAGGCACAGGAAATCATACAGACATCACAACAATTGGCAGAAAGATTTGCCCATCAGCAGATCGAGCCCGAGCACGTGGTAAGGGCCATCTTAGAGCAACAGGAAGGCGTTATCCCTCCTCTTCTCGGAAAAATCGGGGCGGACCAGAACCAGCTCATGCAGTCTTTTGAGGCTGCACTGGAAAAGATACCCCGGGTTTCCGGCGCGGGCGCCGGTCAGGCGTATATATCTCCCCGTTCAAAGGCTATAATGGATAAGGCATTCATTGAAGCCGAACAAATGAAAGATGAATTCGTCAGCCTTGAACATATCCTGTTGGCCGTAACCGGCGAAAAAGAGGGGGAAACCGCAGGGCTCCTTTCAATTGCCGGAATCACCCGGGATACGATCCTGAAGGCCTTAGTGGATATCCGGGGGGGACAGAGGATCACGGATCAGAACCCGGAAGACAAGTACCAGGCCCTTGAACGATTTTGTCAGGACCTTACAGCCATTGCCTCTAAGGGGGATCTGGACCCGGTCATCGGTCGGGACGATGAAATCCGGAGGATCATACAGGTCCTCTCCAGGAGGACAAAGAACAACCCGGTGCTGATCGGAGAACCCGGCGTGGGTAAAACCGCCATTGTGGAGGGCCTGGCACAGAGGATTATCCAGGGCGATGTCCCGGAAACCCTGAAGGACAAGAGGGTGGCGGCCCTGGATATGGGAGCCCTCATCGCGGGCGCGAAATACAGAGGGGAGTTTGAAGACAGGCTCAAGGCGGTACTCAAGGAGGTAACTGACGCACACGGCCAGATAATCCTTTTCATTGACGAGATGCACACACTGGTCGGGGCCGGAGCCGCCGAAGGGGCCATCGATGCCTCCAACATGCTCAAGCCGGCCCTTGCCCGGGGCGAACTGAAATGCGTTGGAGCCACAACCATAAAGGAATACAGGAAATATATTGAAAAAGACGCGGCCTTTGAAAGACGCTTCCAGCCGGTCATGGTAGAAGAACCCACTGTTGAAGATACAATTTCCATCCTGCGGGGTCTCAAAGAAAAATATGAGGTACATCACGGAGTCAGGATAAAGGATTCCGCTCTGGTTGCGGCCGCAACCCTCTCTCACCGGTATATCACGGACCGGTTCCTGCCGGACAAGGCCATTGATCTTGTGGATGAGGCCACAAGCAGGCTCCGGATCGAGATAGACAGCATGCCGGCCGAGATCGACGATATTCACAGAAAAATCACTCAACTGGAAATAGAAAAAGAGGCCTTGAAAAAGGAAAAAGATCAGGCATCCAAAGACCGGCTCAAAAATATTGAGAAGGAATTGAGCGATCTGAAACTGATGACCGATGATATGATCACGCACTGGAAAAATGAAAAGGAAACCATCTCCAAGATAAGGGAAATTAAAGAAAAGCTTGAATCAACCCGGACCGATGCCCAGACCGCGGAGCGCCAGGGAGACCTTTCCAGGGCCGCTGAGCTCAAGTACGGGACCCTTATTGAACTGGAAAAGGGCCTGAATGATGAAAACGCAAGGCTTGAAGAACTACAGACCGATAAAAAGATGCTCAAGGAAGAAGTCGACAGTGAAGACATAGCCCAAGTAGTGGCCAAGTGGACCGGGATTCCGGTTTCAAGAATGATGGAGGGCGAAAAAGAAAAACTCCTGAAAATGGAAGAGAGACTGGCCATGCGCGTGGTCGGCCAGGGCAAGGCAATTACGGCCGTGGCAAATGCGGTCCGCCGGGCCCGTTCCGGTTTGCAGGACCCGGAAAGACCCATCGGCTCCTTTATATTCATGGGGCCCACGGGCGTGGGCAAGACCGAATTAGCCAGGGCCCTGGCCGAATTTCTGTTTGACGACGAACAATATATGGTGCGCGTGGATATGTCGGAGTATATGGAAAAACATTCGGTCGCCAGGCTCATCGGGGCCCCGCCCGGGTATGTGGGATATGAAGAGGGCGGTTATCTGACAGAGGCGGTCAGGAGGCATCCGTACTCGGTGGTCCTGTTCGACGAAATCGAAAAGGCCCATCCCGATGTATTCAACGCCCTCCTCCAGATCCTGGATGACGGCAGGATGACCGACGGCAAGGGCCGTACGGTAGATTTTAAAAATACCGTTCTGATCATGACATCCAATGTGGGAAGCCAGTGGATACAGGAATTGGGTTCCACGGACCATGCTGAAATGGAAAGACGCGTGACCGAAGCCCTTCGCGCGACCTTTAAGCCGGAGTTCCTCAACCGGACGGACGAAATCGTCATATTCAACTCTTTGGGTCAGGATGAAATCAGAAAGATCGTGGCAATCCAGATAAGGCTTCTGGGCAAGCGTCTTGAGGCAAACAAGATCACGCTTGAACTCACGGATGAGGCGGAGGCGTTTCTCGCAAACTCGGGTTTTGACCCGGTGTACGGTGCCAGGCCACTCAAGAGGGCGATTCAACACCTGATCCAGGATCCACTGGCATTAAGAATCTTGGATGGTTCTGTTGGAGAGGGAGGGCATATCAGAGTGGACGTTAAGAATGGTGAGGTGGTTTTTCAATAGTTCATTAGGATCTAAGAAGAACTCGCGGCTTTTAGTCATGGGTTCAGGGTTCAGAGGTTCGGGGTTCAGGTTCTGAAATTAAACGCCTTCAACCGTGAACGGTGAACCCAGCCTGCCCGTCCGCAATAGTATTAAGGCGGACGAGACATCCCCACTAAAACATTGACGGCCATACGACGGGCACTTCTGAACCTTTGAACGCCTATTTGTCTTTATCAAAAGCGTTTATTTTTTCCCTTAATTTCGGCGATGTCCGAAATTTAACCGTCCTGCTTGACGGAAGAATGATCGTCTCTCCGGTCCGGGGGTTCCTCCCTTTTCTACCCCACCTGAACTTTGTCTGGAACTTTCCAAAGCGCGATATACGGACATCTTCTCCTTTAGCCAAGGTCTCTTTTATCTTCTCGAAGACGGAATTAACGATATCCGTGGCTCGGCTTTTGCTCAGAAAAATACAGTCCATTTCCGGGAACAAAAATATCTGCTGGCTCTTACGCCTGTTCTTAAAGCGCACCTTCTCCCTAACGCGTTTCACAATGTCCGCTTTTGTCAAGGTCATACTCCGCCCCGATCTTCAATTGGAGAATAAATATTGATGGACTCGTAAAAAGTCAAAAAATATTATTTTTTCTCATTCCGGCGAAAGCCGGAATCCAGTGTTTTCAGAAACTTATGACTGACCTGGACCCCGGCTTTCGCCGAGGTGACGACTTTTTACGAGACCATCAATACTGGGCACCTATAAACTTGGCAAACCATGACATATCTGCTAATATTTGTCAAACGTTTGAGAATTCAGTACGTTGGACAATCATACATGAGGCCCTCCTTTCACCCCAGTCTAATCAATGATCCATTTTGTGATCCGGGACTATTCATTCCCTTTCTTTTTGAGAAAAGGGCACTGATGTTTGACCTGGGAGACGTGAGCGCGCTTTCTTCAAGAGACCTGCTCAAGATAACCCACGTGTTTGTCACACATACCCACATGGACCACTTCATAGGCTTTGATAACCTTCTCAGGGTTTCACTGGGCAGGGACAAGGCCCTTCATCTTTTTGGCCCACCCGATTTTTTTAGACATGTGGAGGGAAAATTAGCGGGTTACACCTGGAACCTGGTAAATGAATTTACGAATGAATTTTTGCTTGAAGTGAACGAGGTTCACCCTGACAGGATTCTTACAAACACCTATGTCTGCCGGGATCGATTCCTGACAAAGAATGCCCCTTCGTCAAGGCCCTTTTCCGGCACACTTCTGGAAGAACCTTCCTTTTCAGTGGATGGTGTAGTGCTTGATCACAGGGTCCCCTGCCTCGCACTGTCCCTCACAGAAAACTTCTATGTTAATATCATCAAACAGGGACTCGCAGACATGGGATTGCCTGTGGGCCCCTGGCTTAACCGGTTCAAGACTGCGATCTATCGGAAAAATGACCTTAAAGGTGATTTTTTTGTCACATGGGAGAAAAATGGAAAGATTATACAAGAAAAGAGATTTGTCTTAGGAGACCTGATCAGTAAAATCGCAAAAATCACACCCGGTCAGAAGTTTGCATATATAACCGATGTGGTTGCCAGTCCTGATAATTCCACGAAAATTGTCAGGCTCGCAAAAGGAGCAAACCTCCTCTTTATTGAAGGGGCATTTTTAGACACCGATAAGGAAATGGCCTGGGAAAAATATCATCTCACGGCTAAGGAAGCAGGAACATTAGCGGCAAAGGCACGGGTAAATCATTTTCGGATATTCCATTTCTCGCCGCGCTACAAAGGCCGCGCGGCGGAACTGGAACAGGAAGCAAAAGAGGCTTATGAGAGAAGGTATTCCTGCCTCTAAACAGCCCCTACCAGTCTCGATATAACTATGCGCTGCACCTCCGATGTTCCTTCCCCGATATCCAAAAGCTTCTGGTCACGGTAAAACCTTTCTATATCATATTCCTTCATGAGTCCGTAGCCCCCATGGAGCTGGACAGCGTTGTTGGCACATCGATACATGACCTCGGAGCAATATAGTTTGCCCATGGCCGCTTCTTTGGAAAACGGCTTGTCGTTATCCCTCAGCCAGCAGGCCTTGTAAAGGATGAGACGGGCGCACTCTATTTCGAGGGCCATGTCGGCTAATTTAAAGGCATTTACCTGGAATTTGGATATGGGTTTACCGAACTGCACCCGCTCGTTGCTATACTTGAGCGCCATCTCAAAACAGCCCTGGGCCCCACCCAGGCCCATGGCCCCGATTGAGAGCCTGCCGCCGTCCAGGGTCTGGAGCATTTGATGAAAACCGTTCCCCCTTGGGCCTAATTGATTTTCCTTAGGGACCCGGCAATCGTCAAAATATAGTTCACTGGTATTGGAAGCACGCCACATCATCTTTCCGTGCATCTCTCTTGCTTCATATCCCGGGGTGCCCTGCTCGATCAGGATACAGGAAAGTTCCGGCCGGCCGTCCTCCCTGGTGCCTGAACGCGAAAGTGCCGTCACACCTGCCGTGATGTCGGTAGAGGCATTGGTGATGAATATTTTGCTGCCATTGACGATCCATTCATCGCCCTCAAGAACAGCCGTTGTCTTGGAATTCCCGGCATCTGATCCCGCATTGGGCTCGGTCAAACCAAAGCCCCACAGCGTCTCACCCGCGCAAAGTTTGGGGAGATATTTCTGCTTCTGCTCCTCATTTCCGAAATAGTAAAGAGGTCCGATGCCTAAGGAATTGCCCGCCGCCACCGTGGCTGCATGAGAGCCATCCACCCTGGCTATCTCCTCTGTGGCAATGATATATGACACGTAGTCCATGCCCTGGCCCCCATACTTTTCGGAAACAAACATTCCGAAAAGACCCAATTCCGCCATCTTGCGCATGGTGTCATAAGAAAACTCCTCTTTTTCGTCCAGATCCCTGGCCACCGGCCTGATCTCTTTTTCGGCAAAATCCCGGACCGAATTTCGCAGGATCTCCTGCTCCATAGAAAGGCTAAAATCCATAATCGCTCCTTTCAGAAAATCATTTTGTGGTTTATATATGCACAAGCAGGAAAATTGTCAATTGGAAAAGCTCAAAACAGAGAGAACTGATCAGCTCTTCTCACCAACAAAAAAAGGGGGTTTGCTTTTGCAACCCCCTTTTTTCCGCATTTCTTGATCCATCAGCCGATGATCAGCTTCATCTGCACAACCTCTACCTCTGCGCTCATCCCGGAGCACAACCTCCTGATCTCCCTTTTCTTTTCAATGCCCTGTTTCCTGAAAGAAACAATTACCTTACTGATATTGTGTCTCTTGATAATTTTTTCCAGGTCTTTCTGTCCGCCCAACACAGGGTAACTCAGGATTTTCCTTCCGTGTATCCTGACATTATCGTCAACAAAACCGACTAATGCCAGCCCCAATTCCAGATTGTTCTCTATCTCTTTGACGGCCATTTGCCCGCCAATCCCCGCGCCATAAATGAGGGTGGGCTTACCTTTGCCTCCTCTTTTGACACCTTCGTCCAAAAGGCGAAAAGATAGCCGTGACAGGGATACCAGAATCAGCATAAGTATCCAATAAATCACGAAAACGGCACGTGAAAAGCTCTGGAACCTATAAATAAAAAGAAAAATCAACATTGCCATAACCGTACCGGCGGTTATGGCCTTTATGTAACCGGTCAGTTCTCTGACACCGGTACTCTCCCACACGCCCCTGTAAATGCCGAATATATAAAACCATATGATCTGGCAGGCAATCAGAATGGGAAGTGATTTTAAGAAAAAATCCAGATTGGCGCCGGGGGCTCCCTCAAAGCGCAAAAGGTAAGAGGTATAATAGGCAACCGAGATCAAGACAAGATCCAGGAGGACTTCGAAAAGTCTTCTCCGGTATGTGATCTCCACCAGGACAGGGGTAAAGACACCGGAGGCGTCATCGGACAGGATAGATTTTTCCTGATAGACCTTGACCTTGGCCAAATATATCCAGAAAAAAAGCACAAAAAGGAGGTAAAGGATGATCACAACCAGGCTGATCCCGATACTTAAATAATTGATGGCAAGGGCAATTAAGCCCGATACTGCGGAAAATGCATAGAGTACTAACACCGCACGCCGCTCGGAAAACCCTATGGCAACCATGCGATGGGAAGAATGGTCACGCCCCCCCTT
>DAOUXC010000140.1 GCA_030666795.1 Desulfobacteraceae bacterium | reverse complement strand
CTAAAAACACAAATTACAAGCACCAAATTACAAATAAATCTCAAATTCCAATATTCAACACGCGGCGCAAGCGCCTGCGCTGCGCGTGACCAAAACCGGATCAGAAAAGAACGTCCAACATCGAACTTCCAACTTCCAACATCGAATTAAGTTACGCCTTCGGCGTTTCAATATTTATTAAAAAGCGGGCGAGTTCCAGGTCATCAGGAGTCGTAACCTTAATGTTTTTTTCTGACCCCTTCATAACATTAACCAAAATGCCTAATTTTTCCACTAAAAGAGAATCATCCGTGGCCTCTTCCCATCCCTCGATCAGGGCCTTTTGATGGGCGGCTGCAATGTCTTTGTAACGAAAGACCTGGGGCGTCTGTACCAGCCACACCCGGTTTCGGTCGTAAGTCTTTACCACCTCTCCAAGAGCCGTGACTTCCTTAACTGTTTCCTTGGCGGGGAGTGCCGTTATTACGGCGCGATGTATTTTTGACTTTTTGACCACGCTTTCTATGAAGGCCTCGTCAATCAGCGGTCGAACACCGTCATGGATCAGTACCAAATCATATTCTCCGTTTGTGGCCTCGATACCTGATCTAACCGAGTCCTGGCGTCTTTCCCCGCCGGGCACCACCTTTTTGACCTTGTCAAATTCAAATGCAGTTACGATCTCCTTGCGGCAGTAGTCAACGTCACCTGAAGGTACCACTAAAATGATTGCATCCACTGCACGGCATTTCTGAAAAGGTTCAAGGGTTGCTGCCAACAGAGGTCTGCCGTCAAGATCAAGAAATTGCTTGGCCTGTCCGGCTGCCATTCGGGTGCCGGAGCCTGCGGCCGTTATGACGGCCACTGTTCCGGCAGAATTATATGCGTTTTTGTCTTTTACCATCGCCGATAAAAAACCCTATCCCGAATATAAAATTCTCAAAAGCTGAGCGCTGAAAGCTGAACGCTGACAGCTTATTCAAAAACAAAAACAGGCCCCGTCACCCCAACGCCCTGGGACCTGCTTCTTTTACGGTTTCGAATTTCCTCGTTTCAGCCTTGGGCAACTTTCCTCGTCTGTTTCTTTAAACGATTGATGCGCTTGCGCAGGATAGCAACCTTATTCCTGTTTTTGGCACCGCTCATAGTTTTTTTGTCTTCTCTCAGTTTAGCGGCCTTTTCCTTTAACTCTTTCACGCTAATCCCGGTCTTGATTTTTTTTACTTTTTTCCTTTTTGGGGGTTCTTCATCCGTGATACCCCTGTATTCCTTGATCAGTGCCAGTACCTCTTCCTTTTTCATGGCAATAACGCCGGTTACCCCGGGGATATCAATGGCGATGTCCCGGAGTTCTTTGACGGTCATTTTGTCTAAGGGCTTTTCTTCCTCTTTCTGTTCTTCCCCGCTTTCTTCTTCCTTCTGTTCACTTGTTATTTCTTCCTTAACCTCTTCCTTAACTTCTTCCTTAACTTCATCCTTAACTTCATCCTTAACTTCTTCCTTAATTTCTTCTTTAACTTCTTCTTCCATCTTGTTTTCTCCCGCTTTCTTTTTATAATTTTTTGTGGTTAATTAATATCCCTATCCCTGATTTTCAATACTCCAACACTGGACCTTCACCCTAAGAGATGGCTGCTGTATCCGATTTTTAAAGCCTGTGCCTCGAAGGGTCTTCGAAATTAATCCTTCAATTTTTTTATAAAGGGTGTCAAGAGATCGATTGGCAAAGGAAACAGTGTCGTTGTATTACTCTCAGAAGATATCTCCCTCAAGGTCTGTAAATATCTCAACTGCAGGGCTTCAGGATGTTTCTGGATTATGCCTGCGGCCTCTGCCAGGCGGGTCGCTGCCTGGTACTCCCCTTCCGCGTTAATAACCTTGGCCCGTCTTTCCCTCTCGGCCTCTGCCTGACGCGCCATGGAACGCTGCATCTCCTCGGGAAGGTCAATATGTTTTACCTCAACGGTCGTGACCTTTATGCCCCATGGGTCCGTGTGCTTGTCTAATATGGCCTGCAACTGGGTATTGATCTTTTCCCTTTCCGCCAGAAGATCATCTAATTCCACCTGGCCGCAAACACTTCTAAGGGTGGTCTGGGCAAGTTGTGATGTGGCAAACAGGAAATTCTCAACTTCGATGGTGGCATTGGTGGGATCCATGACCCGGAAATAGATAACGGCATTTACCTTCACGGATACGTTATCCCTTGTGATTACATCCTGGGAAGGAACGTCCATGGCCACGAGACGCAGGCTTACCTTGACCATCTTATCAATAACAGGGATAAGAATAATCAACCCCGGACCTTTGGTCTTAATAACGCGGCCAAGACGAAAGATAACACCGCGCTCATACTCCTTCAAAATTTTGATGGCTGATGCTAAGAAAAAGACAACCAGCACTATTGCCAAGATCCAGAACATTGACATGTTCATTCCCCCTTTTTTTAAAATTCTCGGTTAGTAGCCTTCTTGACTTTCAAAATCAGTCCTTCAATTCCCTCGACCTCCACGTCATCACCCGGCTCCAGCTTTATCTTAGCCCTTGCCCGCCAGTACTCGCCGTGCACAAAAATGAGGCCTTCGGGATCGATCAACTCTTTTACTACACCTGTTTCTCCCAAAAGACCTTCTGATCCGCTCTTGGGTTTGGCACTGTAGGCCCTGAATGCCAGGCTCGCCACAACAACAAAGAAACCGCCTATTAACAGGATTGTCGGCAGCATCAGTTTCAAGGAGACCCCCACATCCTCAAACAGCATAATAGAACCTATTGTTAAGGAAATCAATCCGCCTATGGACAGGACACCATAGCTTGTCACCTTTACCTCGGCAATAAAAAATATGATGGCTAATGCAATCAGCAGGAGTCCCGCGTAATTGACCGGAAGGGTCTGAAAGGAAAAAAAGGCAAGAATAAGGGATATGGCCCCTATCACACCGGGAAAGATGGCCCCCGGATGGGACAGCTCAAAATAGAGCCCGGCTAATCCGATCATCATGAGAATATAGGCAATGTTCGGGTCGCTGATGGTCTTAAGGACCCGGTCTCGGAATCCGGGTCGGAAATATGTCTTTTTCAGGTCCGCAGTTTTGAGCGTAACCTTGCCTTCGGGGAGATCAATTTCTCTCCCATCAAGGATCCGAAGCAATTCGTCTAGGTCCTTTGCGACTAAATCAACCACATTATTTTTGACTGCTTCTTCCGCTGTTATGGATACACTTTCACGGATTGCCTTTTCTACCCATTCTCCGTTTCTTCCTTTGTTTTCTGCAATTCCCCTGCCGTAGGATGCCATATCGTTTACAACTTTTTGGGACATTGTCGTATCAATGTCCTTGCCGCCTGCGGTCACCGGATGGGCTGCCCCGATGTTTGTGTCGGGCGCCATGGCAGCGACATGGCCTGCAACCGTGATCATTACTCCTGCAGACGCGGCTCCGGCCCCCTTGGGCCCCACATACACCACCACAGGGACAGGCGAGTTCAATATGGCCTTGATCATGGTGCGCATGGAAGAACCCAGGCCCCCTGGGGTGTCAATCCGAATAATGGAAAGTGCGGCATCCCTTTTGTCGGCCTCCTTGAGGCCCCGTTCCACATACATGGCAGTGCCGGGGTTAATGGGGCCTTCGAGTTCTATAATCAGGACTTCGTTGCCGGCCATGGCGCCTTGAGGTGTTCCAAGAATGAATAAACCCAAAAAACAAATGCCCATGAGAACAAAATAGAACAGGGCAACAGCCCGATACTTTTTCATCTTTTTTTGACCTCCAGGCCCAGACGTTTCATGATCTTTTTGATGTCCTCCCATACATGGCCTTTCAGCTCGCGCTCCCGGGCCTTACTCCTTTTGATATAGGCCGGGTGATAGGTAGGCATTACCGGAATACCCATAAATGAATGCCATTGACCTCTATCCTGCGTTATTTTGATGCTTTTTTCAAGGAGCTCCTGACTGGCTATCCTGCCAAGGGTACAGATAACCTCGGGTTGTATAATGCTGATCTGCCGTTTCAGAAAGGGGAGACATGCCTCTATTTCGTCTCTTTCGGGGTCTCGATTCTCCGGCGGATGGCATTTTACGATGTTGCAGATGTATACCTCCGCCCTGGTTAATCTCATTCCCTTTTCGATGATATCGGTCAGCAGTTCTCCCGCCACTCCTACAAAAGGCCTTCCCACCCGGTCCTCGTCCCTGCCCGGCCCCTCGCCAACAAAAACAAGCCTGGCCTGAGGAGATCCCTCTCCAAACACCAGATTTTTTCGGGCCTTGTGGAGTTTGCATCGCCGGCAATCGCCGATATGGGCCCGCAGCGCTTCAAGGGAATCCGGGTGATCCGGTCGGCCGGGCTTGACAGGGCTTTCAGGCGCTTCTGCATTTAATTCGTGCAGTGCCCCCTTTGGAATGGGCGGGGGTTCCAGACCCATGTCCCGATTAGCCTCTATCATGTTTTTCAGTTGACCAAGGATGTCTCTTATTTCCGTTTCCATTTATAAAATTGCTCCGCAATTTTATGAAACGCGGCTTCGCCGCTCCGAAAAAAATCACATTCGCTTTCCCTAAAAATTATGCAGATGCGAGCCAAACATTTGCGTATTTTATGCTTGTCGGAGCGTAGCGTAGACGCTATCGGGGCTCACCGTCTTTCTGGCGGGCCTTTTTGTTTACCCCGTGAAATGCCTTTGTTTTTCTATTTCACCGGGGCGGCTATTTTAAAGACTTAATTCTGTCCAGGACGAGATCGGCCACCTCATCCTTTGTCATTAACGTGGAATCTTCCACATGCCCGTCAGGGAAAATCATTTTGACGATATTGGTATCTGTTTCAAATCCGGCATCATTTCTTGAGACATCGTTTGCCACAATCATATCCAGGTTTTTGGCCTTGAGTTTTGCCTCGGCATTGGCCAGCAGATCTTCTGTTTCCGCGGCAAACCCCACCAATACATAAGGTGATTGTTTTTTTGTGTCCCCTAATTCCGATAAGATATCAGGGTTTTTCAGTAAGTCGAGTGTCAGGGAATCCGGGCCCTTCTTGATTTTTTGTTGAGCCCTGTCTTTTGGCCTGTAGTCGGAAACTGCCGCCGCCTTGATAACGATATTACAGCCGGGCCGGTTCTCCATGACCGCATTTTTCATTTCATCTGCCGTTTTTATTGGAATGAATGTAACACCATACGGCGGCATCAGGGATACAGGCCCGCTTACAAGGGTCACGGATGCCCCCCTTCGCAGGGCGGCCTTGGCCAGGGCAAAACCCATCCTTCCGGTGGACCTGTTAGAAATATATCGAACAGGGTCAATCGGTTCTATGGTCGGCCCGGCCGTGATAAGGACCTTTTGTCCTGAAAGATCCTGAGGGGAAAGCAGTGTCCATGCGTGTTCCACAATCTCCTGTGGTTCGGGCAGCCGGCCCGGACCTTCGCTACGACAGGCCAATTGTCCTTCCCCTGGTACCATGACCGCGAAGTTCCTCTCACTGAGTGTCCTGAGATTATCCTGAACAGCGGGGTTTATTAACATTCGGTCATTCATGGAGGGGCAAACCAGTATCTTGGCCGTGGCGGCCACAACCATGGTGGAAAGGAAATCATCTGCAATGCCATGGGCCATTTTAGCAATAATATTGGCCGTGGCCGGGGCAATGATAATCAAATCCGATTCCTGCCCCCAGGTGATATGATCTATGGTCGTCTCTTCCTGTCCCCACATATCCCGAATCACGCGGTGTCCGGACAGTGCCTCAAAAGTGAGGGGTGTCACAAACCGAACAGCATTAGCCGTCATTGCCACCCTTACTTGTGCGCCCGCCTTTACAAGAAGCCTGACAAGCTCTGCCGCTTTGTAGGCGGCAATACCGCCGGTAATCCCGACTATAATATTTTTGTCTTTCATGTTTGACCTTGCGCCCTGTGCCTTACGCCTTTCGCCTTTATCTTATCCCTCAATACCCCCCAAACCTCTCTCTCTCCATTTTTCCTGTTTTAGTAACCCAGGCGTCATCTTCTTTGAAAACTGATTTGATTTTTTTGGCAACCGCAGTTGCCTCTGATCGGTTTTTGAAAAATCCGGTCCGTAGTCTCATCCATTCCTTTCCCTTTATCGTGACGGTTGTAATGTATACAGGGTAGCCATTTTTCATAAGCTTGAGCGCTGCAGGAATGATTTTTTTGGAGCTTTGTGAAGAAAACACATTAACTACCCATGATTTTGTGCTTATTTTGGTCAAATTTCGCGTGGCTTCCTGCGATGTCACAAATCTTAGGTCAAGCCCTTCAGGGATTTCTTTGTCCTGAAAATTTTCCGATATTTTCATGGTGCCAAGTTTTTTCATGTTGAGACGAAAAAGGCTGGGCCATTTTAAAGGGTCGTCATAAACATCCTTTCGCCCCGCGATCTTGAAAAGCGTATCCCCTTTTTGGACAATGTAATAGCCATCTTTTTTTTTCTTTTCCACCTTCTTTTTGGGCTGTTTCACCCTGGGTGGCGGGGCTGGTTGTTTTTTTTCAGGAGCAGGGAGCTTTTTTGCCGGAGACACCACTTTCTCGGGTCCCTTTTTTGCTTCTTCTCTGGTTGGCAGAGCTACGGTCGGTTTTTGCACCGGTTTGGTTATACGCACAAAGACTTTAGGAGCTTTGAATTCTTCCGGTTCTTCTTTTGAACAGGCTCCCCCCAAAAAAACCGGAACAATAAAGAAGAAGGCAATAATGACGTTCAAGCGAAACAAATGCCTATATGATGAACGGTCTCCCACAAAACTCATAGTACCCTCCCTGAATCACAAATCAAAAAAGCATTTTACCAGCAGCTATGATACTGTTATTATCAGTTGAATGCAGAATAGGTCGTTTTGCTAATGACCGGATCTGATTTATTTAAGCCTAAAAACGAGCAATTGACAATAAAAATCGAATGAGAGCCCTCATTGGCAACAAAATTCCTACCTGAGGAGGATAACAAATGACGGACAAGGATCATAAGACCGGAAAAGGATATTGCGGTAAAATCCTGAATGTAGACTTGAGTACCGGCATGATTTCCTACCGGGAATTGAATGGTGCCTTTTACCGGAAGTACCTGAGCGGTGTCGGTCTTGGCGCCAAGATGCTCTGGGACAATATAAAACCGGGGATTGATCCCCTGGGACCTGAGAACATCCTTGGTTTTACCAATGGCATACTAACGGAAAGCGGTTCTCTTTTTAGCGGCCGGTTCACTGTGGTGAGTAAATCACCGGCCTCGGGAGGTTGGGGAGACGCCAACTGCGGCGGGTACTTTTCCCCTTCCTTGAAAAGGTGTGGGTTGGATGCCGTTTTTTTCTACGGGGTAAGTCATGATCCCGTATATCTCTATCTGACCGATCAGTCTGCGGAACTCAGGGATGCGTCAGACCTATGGGGCAGGGACGCTATTGAGACCGAGATAAGACTCAAGCAAGAGCACGGCCGAAGGGCCCAGGTCGCCTGTATCGGACCTGCGGGGGAACGGCTCAGTTATATGGCGGGGATAGTAAATGACCGGGGACGAATAGCCGCCAGGGGCGGGCTCGGCGCGGTCATGGGCTCAAAAAGGCTCAAGGCGCTTGTAGCGGCGGGCAGGAAAAAGGTGGGTGTGGTTGACAGCGAAAAAATAGGCGAGCTCAGAAAGACATTTCGAAAAAGAATTGATCGATTCAAGTTTATGGAGGGGTCTTTAGGGGACGGGGTCCTTGGCCTGACCGGAAGGCTTACAAGGATCGGGCTGGTATACCCGCGCCAACCCGCGGATCTATGGCGCCTGATTTTGAGCAAGTTCGGCACACCTTCTTTGACGGCCTTGAGTGCGGAATCCGGGGACAGCCCCATAAAAAACTGGGGAGGTATCGGTTACAGGGACTTCCCGCTGAAGCAATCTCAGAAAATCGGGGCCGAATCGGTCCTTAAATACCAGGAAAAGAAATACGGCTGCCACTCCTGCCCGATCCGTTGCGGGGGAATCATGCAAATTTCCGAAGGCCCTGAAATCATAGAAGAGATGCACAAGCCCGAATACGAAACCATCTGCGCGTTCGGCAGCCTGCTCCTAAATGACGATCTTTATTCCATCTTCAGGTTGAATGATCTGGTAAACCGGGCCGGAATGGATTCCATTTCCTGCGGAGGGACAGTGGCCTTTGCCATAGAATGCTTTGAAAACGGCATCCTGACCCTGAAAGATACGGACGGGCTTGAACTGCGCTGGGGTAAGGCCGATGCCATTATTAAACTTACCGAGATGATCATAAACCGGAAAGGGCTTGGAGATATCCTGGCCGATGGCGTGAAGCGGGCCGCGGAAAGGATCGGTCAGGGATCGAAGGCTTTTGCCGTTCATTGCGGCGGGGTGGAAGCCGCCATGCACGATCCCAGGTTTGATCCCGGGTTTATCTTTTCTTATTGCTGCGAGCCCACACCGGGCCGCCATACAATCTCCTCATATCAATTCCTCGACCTTCAGCACATTGAAAAGAAATTTTCTCGCGCCAAAAAGATACCGGCCCTGACGACCCGGAAAGAACGATACAGATACGATAACAAAGGCGATGGTATTGCGGTCAACAGTCTCTACAAAACGCTTCTGGACTGCGCCGGAGTCTGCCTCTTTGGTACGCAGATCGGCGGGGGTATCCCCCCTTTCGAATGGATGAACGCGGGCACGGGGGGGGGGCCTTTAAATGACGGCCATTTGGGCATTGCCCGACGGGGACACCAGCTAAAGCATGCCTTTAACGTT
>DAOUXC010000120.1 GCA_030666795.1 Desulfobacteraceae bacterium | reverse complement strand
GGTATGCCAACAGAGGAATTTGTATTTTGCGGGTTTTTGCCCAACAAATCCGGCAAGAGAAAGAAGGCCCTTCGAAGATTGGTTCCGGAACGTCGGACCATTGTTTTTTTTGAAGCCCCGCACCGCATCAGGGCCATGTTGACCGATCTAAAGGAGATATTGGGCGATCGGCAAATGGTGATGCTTAAGGAGATGACAAAGCTTTTTGAGGAGGTTAAGCGGGGGACCGTAGGCGCTATTCTGACCGGTCTTACACCGGACAGAATCAAGGGTGAATTTACATTGGTGGTGGCCGGAAGCGAGGAAGAAGAACCCCGGGCCTTGAGTGAAGAGGTACTTGAAAGGATAGAGGAACTACTGTCCGATGACAAGATGGGCGTTAAGGATATTGCCAAGCTCATTTCCAGTGAAGAGGATGTGGCTTACAGGCAGGTGTATAAAGAAGGCCTTGCCAGGAAAAGGTCCCGTGAAGATTTGAGGTGGAGGGAGTTGGTCAGGAAACTGAAGATAAGGAACAATTTAGGGTTGCACGCACGGGCTGCGGGCAAAATCGTAGAACTGGCCAATCAGCATGAGTCCCGGTTGTTTCTACAAAAGGATGACCAGGAAGTGGATGGCTCCAGCATCCTGTCAATCCTTACGCTGTCATGTCCAAAAGGCACGGAGATACAGGCGAGGGTTGTGGGGAAGGATTCGGAAAGTTTCATGGAAAAATTGGACGAACTCTTTGAGCAGAAATTTGGTGAAGGCAAATGACAGACAGTCCCGTACAGTCAGAAAAAAGTTTGAAAGGGATTGCCGTCTCCCCGGGCATTATTATAGGCAAGGCACATCTGGTTGACAGGTCAAGGGTCAAGATACTGTACCAGTACCTCATTAACGATGACCACATCAACAAGGAGGTTGATCGCTTCAGGGAGGCCATTGATGCCACGGAGCAGCAACTAATCACTCTGAAGGATAGGATGCCGGAGCAGGTTCAAGAGCATGCCTTTATCTTAGACAGCCATCTAATGATCCTTAAAGACAGTATGCTTAATGATTCTACCGTTCAAAGGATTCTGGAAGAGAAGATAAATGCCGAATGGGCACTAAAGAAATCGCTCGAAGAGATCAGAAACATCTTTGCCCAGATAGATGATGAATACATCAGCAACCGCATCGGAGACGTGGAGAACGTTACGGAGAGAATACTCCGAAACCTTTCCGGGGAGACACAGGAGAACCTGGGGGAAATCAAAGAGCGAGTGATTATTGTGGCCCATGAATTATCTCCGGCAGACACCACCGAATTGAATATCGCAAGGGTCATGGGCTTCATTACCGATGTTGGCGGTCCTACGTCTCATACGGCCATTATGTCTCAGGCATTAGAGATCCCGGCGGTTGTGGGCCTGGAAACGGTTACGGGTCTGGTAAGGGATGGGGACCTTTTGATCATTGATGGAAACACCGGTGATGTGATCATTAATCCCGAAGACAGTGCCATTATTCATTACCAGGAAAAGCAGCTTGAGCATGAATTATATAAATCAAGCATTGCCAGGACAAGCCACCTTCCGGCCCTGACCCTTGACGGACAGAGAATAACCGTTAATGCCAACATGGAATTATTGGAAGAAGTGGCGGCGGTCAGGGACTTAGGCGGGGAGGGTATCGGTCTCTACAGGACGGAATTCCTGTATCTCAGGAGCAAAGGGCTTCCCGGTGAGGAAGAGCTGTTTGAGGACTACAGGGAAGTGGCTGAAATCATTTTTCCCGGATCCGTGACCATAAGGACCCTTGATTTAGGGGGCGATAAATTTGCATCAGCCCTTGATATCGCCCCGGAGATGAACCCCGCACTCGGGCTGAGAGCCATCAGATTTTGTCTCAAAGAACCGGAGATATTTAAAAGCCAGTTGCGCGCAATTTTGAGGGCGAGTGCCTACGGCAAGGTCCGGCTTATGTTTCCCATGATTTCAGGTTTGCAGGAACTTTTCGATACCAAAGAGATTGTGGGTCAGGTCAAAGATGAACTGGATCGGGAAAAAATTGAATATGCCCCGGACATTGAGATGGGAATCATGATCGAGATACCGTCTGCGGTCACCATGGCCGACGTCCTGGCTAAGCATGTGGATTTTTTTAGTATCGGGACAAATGATCTTATCCAGTATGCCCTCGGCATTGACAGGATCAATGAGCATGTGGCCTACATGTACCAGCCCTTTCACCCGGCCATTCTCAGAATGATCCAGAAAGTGGTCAACGCGGCCAGGGATGCCGGAATAGGGGTGTCCCTTTGCGGGCAAATGGCCGGAGACCCGCTTTGCGTGCCGATACTTTTGGGCCTGGGAATTGATGAACTCAGCATGAACGCAAGGGCCATACCCCTTATTAAGATGATTATACGATCCCTTTCCATTGAAGAGGTCCGTGCCGATTTTGAGAATGTTATTCGGCTGGATACGGCCACGGAGGTGCGAACGTATATCTCCGAGCGAATGAAGACCCTGGTCCCGGAGTTGGAGGAGAAGAGCTATCTGGATGCGTGAGAGGATTGAGCGTTGACGATTGAGGCCCTTTTCTAATTTGTAAAGTGTCAATTGAGGTTGGATGTTCATGGGCGGGAAGATAATATGCCAGAATAGAAAAGCACGCTATGACTATTTTATTGACGAGGTCTTAGAGGCAGGACTCGTGCTTTTGGGTGCGGAAGTGAAGTCCCTCAGAGAGGGGAGGGGCAGTCTTTCGGACAGCTATGCCCGTGTTAATAAGGGAGAGGTTTTTCTTTATAACATGCACATTACCCCCTATTCACACGCACACCATATGCGTCTGGATCCTGTAAGGCCCAGAAAGCTCCTGCTGAACAAAAGGGAAATAAAACGTTTGATCGGAAAAACCGAGCAAAAGGGCTATACCCTGATTCCCACAAAGGTCTATTTTACAAGGGGCAGGGTCAAGGTGGAAATTGCCTTAGCCAAAGGTAAGCGAAAATACGATAAGAGAAAGGCATTGAAAGAAAAGCAATTGAAGAAGGATATGGAAGAGGCCAGAAAGCGGGGTAGATATTGACAATACCTAAAAAAATGGTTATTATTTAATATGATTCCCGCAGTTATGGGGGCGATCCGGTTTCGACGGGGATAATTGAAGTTCAGGTTGCATACCGAGGTTCCATCTGCTCGTAAAACAGTTGGGATATATGTAAACGCAGACGATTATGCGTATGCTCTAGCCGCATAAATGGCTAGCGTCCTTTTGGTTTTTGCCTGCGGCACCAAAAAGGGCGTCGACTAGCAGGCTAGCTGATCCGCTTAACCTGTGAGACGGTGATGCGAACAAGGATACAGGTTAGTCCCTTGGCAGCCTTGCCCGATTGCGAACCATGGGGCGAACATGAAACATCGGGCTAAGTATGTAGACGCCTGAGTGGAATATTTCCGGACGGGGGTTCGACTCCCCCCGCCTCCACCAATCAAAATGAATTGTTTCAACAAGTTAGCCTTTCAAGGCTGGCAAGAATCCTTTGCCAATTCTTTGCCAGCTTTTCTTTTTTAAAACCTTCCTAAAAATCTTCAGGATTGAACCATTCTGGATGGATTAATGCGTTCCAAGAGGTAGATTAGGCTTTAGCTAATAGCGGGATCATTGAATGCAAGATTTTTCAAAGATGCTTATCGCTATTATGACATTTCAGGCCATCGGTTTTTGATACACCTACCGTCACAATACATGAAAAAGAGCGGCTTCAAGTATCATAGCAGTATCATTGAAAATAGGGGCAAGTAGCAACAACACAATATATGGGCATTCAGACAAAAAAGGCAGAGCCTTTTCCGACATCTGTCTTCTGTTTTTCATCTTCCTCCTGAATCCTGCAAGGCCGAATAGACCAATGCCAAAAAGGAGCATTGTAGTGGGCTCGGGAACTGGTGTCTCAGCATCATATTCCCTATATCTCCGGCATCATTAAATGAACCCTTCTACGACCCGCTTCCACTCTCCTTTCAATGGCAATGCGCCTTTCGTCATTCTGGTATTGACGGTCACTAATCTGTCTGCGGTCTTTGTCAGAGCGCCTGTCTTTATCACTCCTGCGTTCTTTGTTAAATATCTGAGTCATGAGAATCAAGCCTCTTAGAAGTTCCGATTGTTACTTCTTCCTAAACCTCCTTCTGAACCCCGCAAGACCTAATAAACCAGAACCTAAAAGAAAAATGGTGGTTGGTTCGGGGACAGGGGCTGAATTGACCGAGAACGTATATACATTTCCATCCTGCCAGTCGCCTATGTTATCGCCCATTCCAGCATTCGGATGGAAGTTTACAATCAGTTTATCCCCGGAAAAAGATACAACGGGATCCCATGTAGTAGGATTCCCTTCAATTGACACCAAGTTAAACGAAGTGAAATCAGGAATACTCCCCCCTATGTCTGTAAAAACAAATCCGTTGAAGTCTCCCTCTGGGTCATCATATTTCGGATCAAGCCAGCCACCACTTAAATTTTGTAAAATGATAAGGTCATCTTGTATATCAATGTAACCCACACCACTATAATAATCACCAATCAAAACTTCTGGCACCTCAAGGCCCGGGTCCAAAACTGTGACTTCCTGTGTATAAATGCTGGTTGTCTCATTCGGAAAAAACCACTCAATGCGTAAGTCTTCACCTAATAATAATCCATAGGCAGGTCCGGTCGACATAACGAGTACAACCGTCACCAACATCGCACATAAAAACACTAAAAACTTTTTCATTTTAGCCCTCCTTTGAAGTTTCCTTATATTCATTAATAAAAAAAGCCGGACTACACATGTTGCGCCTTTGACGATGGCACACTCGGCAGTTCGGCTGTCTTTTTTAAATGGAGTTGAAGCTTAATTGCTCAAATGGAGGTCAACAGGAACTATAGAGACCCGCGACTTTCCGTCCCCATCTCACGATGGGTTTGGCTTTGTCTGTACATCAGTTTAGACTCCCAACAGGAAGGACTGGTAACCTCCTGTTAGAAGCACGGCGTGCATACTTTGAGGTCTTTATCCATTGAGGAGCTCTCCTGAATAAGGCATAAAGGGTGGAGAAAAATAGTTTAATTTATTGATGAATATAGGCAATACGCGTGCCAGAATAGACAAAAAGAGGTAATTATTTTTTTCTTCAATTTCATATAGTTACCCCCCCCCAAGCCCCACGCCCCTCAAAAGCAAGTAAATTATATGTAAAAAAATACCAATCGTGGTGAATTCTTTGCCATTTAGTGGTAATAGTTTACACACTTTTTGAATATGGGAGTGGGTAAAAAAGAATTGCAAGGGGTTGAATTACTCAAACAAAGAGGCAGCTAAAAGTAAAGTGCATTCATGCATCCGGTTTGAAACCCTGGAAAACCTGTCTCTAAATCGCCGTTGAAACACTGGACCAAGCCCCGGAAGTTTGAAGGTTACCTCAAATCCGGCTCGGGCCATGCTTTTGAAAAACACCATTTCTGGTCTTGATAGCATTGTCATGTTGAGTTTCCATTGCTTCACAAGCCACGTGATGTAGACGTTTCTCTTTGTTTGAGTAATTCGGCCCCTTTCAAGTTCTTTTTACCCACGCATATTCAAAGGTATGTAAAATTTTACCATAAAGTGGTAAAAAATTACATTAAAAGAGTGTAATTTTTTTCTCATATTCTGGCTGTTATTTCCCCTCATTTTATTCGATCGAGCACAACCCTATGAAATTTCAGAAAAAATGATGTTTTTGCGCTCCCCATCTATTTTGGCATGGGAGTTGCTACTTATATTTCTTAGATTTTCTTTATTCCTGACCGATTAACCCATAGTCAAAAGGGCGTCCGCTTGGAGAAACACCCCAAAATATATTTTATATTGCTCCTAATTGGAAAATGTCCTCCTGTTGGGAGCCGAAAGAGAATGTTTTCGTAACGCCACAGTTTTTAAGGGTTTTTGATCGTTATTTAATACATTCTGTTTTCGGACACAGACAGACAGATTATCAGGCGTGACATTGTTAAGGTTGCAGCAAGTTTAGTACGGCATTTTTCTTTTAATTAGTTGGGAAAATTAAAGAGAGGGGGTGATATCCTGACCGAAAGCAAAAAGATCGGTCTTTAATATGAATTATGACATCAGATTGTTAACCTTTATTAATTTCTATAAGGAGGTCTAAAAATGAAAAAGTTATTATTAAGTATCGCAATTTGTTTAATGTTTGCTGTAAATGCAAATGCCGCGTTGATCGAGCTGGGTGAAGGAAGTTTTACCCCTGCCGCTTCAGTCATTACATTCAGCGAACAGGCCAATGGGACACATAATCCAGTTTATGATTTTGGCACATATGCAGTAAGCTTTGATGGGTATTTTCTTGGTGGGCTGGGAACTCCATTAATAGGTTCTAATTTGGCTTTAGACGCGAATGCACCAGATACTTTTATAACCGGTGATGCGGCAAACCCGACATCTCCTGTTCTGTCCGGAACTCCTCAATTTGCTGGGTCAGTTGCTGTTCTTTTTAGTCAAGACGTCGCCGCCGTGGGTCTGGATGGAGGGTATTTTGATGCAATTGGTGGAACTACAATTGAAGCCTATGATCGTACAGGGAATTCATTGGGCTCTATTGTCAATTCGGAGTATGGAATTGAATTTTTCGGTTTGGGTGATGATTCCGGCGATGCAGTGATTGCCGGGATACAGTTTTACATCACCGGAGCCGAACCCGCTGGCTATGCCATTGATAACCTAACATTTGCATTTGATGAAGGTGGATACGATCCTGTTCCGGAACCAGCCACTATGATCCTTTTAGGTGCCGGCTTAATCGGTCTTGCAGGATTCAGGAGGAAGTTTAGGAAGAACTGATTAAAACGTCATTTATCAGATTCAAAAGGGAGGGTTGGGAACGATCCTCCCTTTTTCGTTCAGCCCCACGTATAGTGGATGATTTTTTCGGTTCAATAGTTTCGTTTAGCTGCTTTCTATAAATAGTGTCCGATTCAGAAATGAGTAATTTTTTAAAAGAGCAAGGCTTCCGGGAACCCTGGATTGGTTTTTAGTGCTTTTCTAAGATGATCAAGCCTTTTTTCTTCTAAGAGGTGATAGTGCGGAAATATTCAATGGTGAGCCTCAGACCCTGTTCCAGGTTCAGTGTCGGTTCCCAGTTAAGGCGCTCTTTGGCCAGGGAGATGTCCGGCTGGCGCTGCAAAGGATCGTCCTGAGGAAGAGGTTCAAATATTATCTTTGACCGACTGTCTGTCAGCCTGATGACCATTTGCGCGAGTTCCAGTATGCTGAATTCATCAGGATTTCCCATGTTTACAGGACCGATGAAATCATCCGGGGCGTTCATCATCCGGACCAGACCTTCTGTCAAATCATCCACAAAACAAAAAGAACGGGTCTGCTCTCCCCGACCGTAAACGGTTATATCACTGTTTCCCAGGGCCTGGACAATAAAGTTGCTGATCACCCGACCGTCGTTCGGGTGCATCCTCGGACCGTAGGTGTTAAAAATACGCACGATCCTGATATTAACCCTGTTTTGTCGATAATAATCGAAAAAGAGGGTTTCAGCGCAACGTTTACCCTCGTCATAGCACGATCTGATACCGATTGTGTTGACGTTTCCCCAGTAACCCTCTGTTTGCGGATGCACGGTAGGATCCCCGTAAATTTCACTGGTGGAGGCCTGAAGGATTTTTGCCTTAACCCTCTTGGCAAGGCCGAGCATGTTGATGGCTCCCATGACGCTGGTCTTGACGGTTTTAACGGCGTTAAACTGGTAATGTATGGGGGAAGCCGGACAGGCCAGGTTGTATATCTCATCAACCTCCAGGAGAATGGGTTCTACCAGGTCATGGCGTATCAATTCAAAATTGGGTTTTTCAATGAGATGGCTGATGTTCCGCTTGGCGCCGGTGAAGAGATTGTCAAGGCACAAAACGTCATGCCCTTCCTCAACCAGCCGGTCACAGAGGTGGGAACCCAGAAAGCCGGCCCCTCCGGTCACAAGTATCCTTTTCTGAATATGTCTCATTTTGAATGACCCCTTATTAATTTGTGCTCATCCGGCAATAGCCATTTCCGGATTCGTGCTTTCAGCAGTCAGCTTTCAGCGATCAGCAAAAAATCATGAATAACAGATAATTGGGCTGAATGCTGAACGCTGATACCTGTGCGCCCCATCCTGAAATCTATGATTTCTGGATGGGCACTAATTGAAATGTGTCTTGGCCGGCTTCCCGATGGGAAAAACATTGAAGCCTATTTCAAACAATCGCTTATGTTCTAATATATTCCTGCCGTCAAAGACAAAACAGGGCTTGGCCATTGACCGGTATATCTTCTCATAATCGAGGCCCACATACAGGTCCCATTCGGTCATAACGGCAATGGCATCGCAGCCGGCGGCGGCCTTGTACGGGTCTTCAACGTATGAGACCTTTCCCTCTAAACCGTCCAGATCCGTCATTGCATTCTTGAGGGCCTTTGGATCGGAAATGACCAGTTCGGCCTTTTCCCCCATCAGTTTTTTAGAGATAAAGATGGCAGGGCTTTCCCTGGTGTCTCCGGTATCGGCCTTGAACGCAAAACCGAAAAGACATATTTTTTTGCCGGCTAATGTGTTGAACATGGCACTCAGCATGTTAAGTACAAATCGCTCTTTCTGGTATTCGTTGATTTTTACCACGCCTTTCCAGTATTCGGCCACATCTTCAAGACCATAGTATTGGCAAAGATAGACCAGATTCAAAATATCCTTTTTGAAGCAGGAACCGCCAAAGCCTACGCTGGCGTTCAGGAACTTGTTTCCCAGACGACTGTCCATGCCCACGGCCCGGGCCACCTCAACGATGTCGGCATCGGTCTTTTCGCAAAGGGCCGATACGGAATTAATGGAGGATATTCTCTGTGCCAAAAAGGCGTTGGACACGAGTTTTGAAAGTTCGCTGCTCCAGATGTTGGAGGTTATTATCCGCTCTTTGGGCACCCAGTTGGCGTAAATTTCTACCAACTCATCCCTGGCCTTCAAGCCCCCCGGTGTTTCACTCGATCCTATGAGAACCCTGTCGGGATTTTCAAGATCCCTGATGGCCGTTCCTTCGGCCAAGAATTCCGGGTTGGAAAGGACCTGGTACTGAATATCATCATCGGTCGAGGTGAGAATTCTCTTCATGGCCAGTGCGGTTTTTACAGGAAGGGTGCTCTTTTCCACGATTATCTTGTTGGATCCTGCATTCTCACGTATCTGCCTGGCCGTTTTTTCCCAGTACTGCAGGTCCGCGGCCATGCCCGCGCCAGCCCCGAATGTCTTGGTCGGCGTATTCACGCTGACAAAGATGATATCCGCTTCTTTTATCCCTTTTTCAATCTCGGTGCTGAAAAAAAGGTTTTTTCCCCGATTCGTTTTTACT
>DAOUXC010000209.1 GCA_030666795.1 Desulfobacteraceae bacterium | reverse complement strand
CACACGAACAAAAATAATGCAAACAGGGAAATAGCGGCTGCAACCCATGCAGAATGTTTTACAAGGCGAATTTTCTTTTTTATATGCTCTGGTTCCGGATCGGGGTTTCCATTTCCCAGCCAGGGTTTATTTCTTAACCCATCCGGATACTTGACAGGGCCGGCGAGACGGATATCAAGGGCCCCTGCCACAAAACTCTCTCCATGAGCAGAGTTTGGGGAATCGTGTTTTAGTCTGTCGCCCATTGCTACCTTCAAACCACGTACAGGATGCAAACCGCTGATACCTGCCCCGGCAAAGAGGATAATCAGGGAGATGCGAGCGGGAACAAAATTCATTATAACATCCAGTGTTGCACCGGCCACGCCAAAATCAATATAATCACGGTTTCTGTAACCGACCATGGAATCTAATGTGCTTGCGATTTTAAAGGCCAGCATAAAGCTCATGGCGGTTTTGACGGGAGATAGCCCCAAGAGGTCTGCCAAAAAAGCTCCCATCAGACACCAGAAGAGCGGCGAAAGAAAACCGTCCACAAAATTTTCCGCTAACGTTTCAACTGCGGCCCGGCATACCCCTTTTTCATCTAAGAACCGGACATCACGGCCGACAACCATGGCAATGGATTCCCTAGCCTCGGGTAACCTCCCGGATTCAAGGGCATGAATGACCGGTTTTATATGACTGGTCAGGTCCCCTATGGCAAGGCATGAATAGCAGACATAGAAGTCAAAGCATATGCCGGGCAGGTAATGAATACGATGAAGGGCAAAACTTACAGCAAGGTAAAGGGCTACAAAGGCGGTCTCAACAATGATTACCAGAAAGAGGCCGCCTGCCCTGCCGCTTCCTCCAACCCTTCTCAGGACCTTCTCTAATAAGGAGATGCTATGTCCGATTATCCTGATGGGATGATATCCGTAACGGGGGTCTCCTATAAAAAGATCAGCTAAAAATGCGATAAAAATGATGCATATCAGTTCAATCATGATGTGGAATAACTTCTTTCGTTGTAACTCAGGTTGTCAGGTTCAAGGTTCACGGTTCACGTTTGTTTGCCTTATCTTCATCCGGGTCGATGTTCATCGTTTCTTAACCCCTGGCCCAGACCTGTTTTAAGCGTACTTTTCATAGAATCCCTGGGCATAGCGCTCAGAAGAACCTTTTTAAAGTGCACGTTACGTCGCACCTCCCGATCCCGTCCCGGTCTCGGAACGGGACGGGCGGGCTTAAACCTTGAACCCTTGAACCGTGAACCTGCGTTACTTTTCGTTAACCTTGGGGCTTACGCATATGGGAAAGAGGAAAGGATTGACATTAATTTATCATTGTCATCGGGTGACCTCAGACCTATGCGGAAAAAATTATTTTCAAGGCCGGGAAAGTTCCTGCAGTCCCTGACGTATGCACTATTTTCGAGGAGATAACGAACAAGATCATCCATGTCTTCCGTTCCGGTCCATCGGCAGAGGATGAAATTGGCCGAACAAGGAAACGGGATGATCCCGTCAACTTGTTCAAGTTTCTTATAAACTCTCTTACCTTCCATAGCGACGTCATGACGGGTCCTGTGCTCATAGTCGGTGCATTCAAGTAGAAGGGGGGCCACCTTATCCGCTATTCCATTGACTGTCCATGGCTCTTTTGCCTGTCGCATGCGCGAAATGACTTTTGGATGACCAACAACACCTCCGAGTCTCAGGCCTGCCAGGGCATAAAACTTGGTGAGGGAGTGAACAACAAGAATGTTGGACCTTCTCTTTTCGGTCATCAGGCTGTTTTCGGTCCACCTGTCAATAAACTGTATGAATGCTTCATCAATAATGAACAGTTTATCAGGAAACCTGTCTGCAAGTTCCAGGAGTTGTCCTTTTGGAAACAAATTTCCGGTAGGATTATTTGGCCGGCCAAGCCAGAGACCATCGCTGCTATTAAGGGCAGCAATCAAGTCATTCATGTCCGGGAAAGAAAAACCCGCATCAGGTGACAACGGGACCCTCGTAACCCCTGATCCGGCCAACACGGAGGCCCGTTCATAGTCGTTATAGGACGGGGTTATGACCAGGACCCGTTTCATTCTAAGCACCCTCGGTATTAAGTAGATCATCTCCGTGGAACCGTTCCCTGCAAGAAAATCCCGGGAAGGTATGCCGAATTTCTCCCGGTAATAATGCGATACACCGTCTCCTTCAAGAGACGGATAGCCTTCAACGGCATTAAGGGTTTCTTTCCATTTCTGTTCGACTATTTCCGGAATACCCAAGGCATTGAGATTGACACTGAAGTCAAGCACGGCCCTGTCCGCCAGGCTGAACCGGGCAAGATCAAGCGCGGGGCTTCCGCCGTGCCGGTATTGCAATTTATCTTCCATTAAAATCCCTCAAAATATCCAGATCCACCCTGTATAGCAGAGGATGCTCTCTCCTGACAAGGCGCATATCATAAGCAGGGTAACCTCCACCATTTCATTGGCCGTCCCCAGAAGATCACCTGTTATTCCATTGAAACGACTTTTTATGCGTAGGCCGAACAGCCATGTCTGAAGCCATGCAACAGCAAAAAGTCCCAGGGCCAAAGGCCCAAAAGGGAGGCAAAAAAGCATGGATATCAGATGTGAAATGAGCCTGTGTTCAGGGGAAGCCCCTTTGACAAACGGCCCGCCCATGCCTTCTTCGGTTCGCGCGTAGGGAAGGGTACATATAAGCTCCACCATCATATTCCTTGAAAGAATGAATATGACTAAGATCCAGACTGTAGAACCGGAGGAAAGAATCCTTTCAAAAGCGATCCATTTTGCCGACAGGGTCAGGATAAGGGCCAGAACTCCAAAGGTCCCCAATGAAATGTCTTTCATAATGGCAAGTCTTTTTTCCCTCTGTAGAAAACCCCCGATGGAATCTGCCCAGTCAGCCAGACCGTCATAGTGCAGGCCTCGCGTCAGCCATATTCCAAGTCCGATCATGACCAGCGCGGCCCCTGTGGACCACTGTTTGAAAGGCAGCAGTATCCAGATAAGGTTCGTGCCATAGAGAATCAGACCCAGCAAAAGGCCTATTACCGGGAACCATGAAAGAGAGGCGGAAAGATCCTCACTCTCCTTCCACGGCCATGGAATTGCAGTCAGTGTTTTAAGGGCAGTTCCCAGGCCCCTGATATGTAGTGATGATATAAACATAATTTTTTTTGCCCTTGAACCACACGGTAACGAGCAACCAGCAACGAGCAACCAGCTTTTCCTCTCACGCACCGGGTTCGATGCCCACTTCTTCAAACGTGGCCATTTCAGTGTATATTTTTATCGCATTTTCTATGATCTGCATGGCCAGGGCCGCCCCGGTTCCCTCACCGAGACGAAGATCCAGATCAAGGATGGGTCGCAGCCCTTCCTTTTCATAGAAGGTCCCGTGCCCTTTTTCGGATGATTTGTGGGAAAAAAATAGATAATCCTTCACCGCCGGGTTAAGACGCATGGCCACAAGGGCCCCGGCACCTGATATAAAACCATCCACCACAGTAATCATGCGTCGGGCCGCGCCCCCTAAAAAGAGACCGCATATGCCGGCAATCTCGAGACCTCCCACTGCCGCGAGTGTTGAAAGCGGATCATTCATGGCCGATCTGTTGATTCCAAGCGCATTTTCTATGACGTTAACCTTATTCATTAACCCCGCCTCGTCAAGTCCTGTCCCCTTACCGGTTACGTCAATGACGTCTGCTGGCAGCAAGGCGGAAAAAATGGCCGAAGAAGGGGTGGTATTTCCGATACCCATATCTCCGGAGGCGATTATGACAGTCCCTTCACTATATGCCTTTTCAGCCATCTCAATACCAACGATAATGGCATTTTCCGCCTCTCCGCGGGTCATTGCCGGTCCTCGAGCAATGTTCCCTGCCCCCCTCCTTACATTTTTCCGCACAAGTCCTTCAACATCCTGAAGTTCCGCTTTCATGCCTATGTCGACAATTGATACATCAGCCCCGGCACAGCGCGCAAGGACATTGATCCCTGCGCCACCGGCCAGGAAATTTCTGACCATTAAGCCGGTCACGTCCTGTGGATAGGCGCTGACCCCTTCCGAGACCACGTCGTGGTCCCCCACGAATACGAATACCTCTTTTTTTGCAATGGAAGGCCTTTCTTCCTCCCTGATGGCAACTACCCGTGCGGCAATCTCTTCCAACATGCCTAAACTGCCCCTGGGTTTTGTCAGGTTATCAAGGCGTGTCATGGCCCTGTTCAGCCAGTCTTTTGAAATCGGTTTAATCTGTCTAATGGTTTGTTCATACATCATCATTCCTCCGTTTTTCCATTAAAAAAGCCCCATCCGGCACTCAGACATCTGTGTGCCGGATGGGGCCATGGCAACTCCATCCATCATCATGATCGGCAGGTCTTCTGGCTTACCCGCTCCCGGTTCGTCTTCCCATCCCGTCTATGACGGTACAGTGACTTTTCATCCGGTATTGAGATTAACCGGAACTTTACCGGGAGTTCTGAAATTTTCAGGGTTCGGGATTACAGCACCGGCCATTGTGCAACGGATTTTCACCGTCTTCCCTTTTCATCCGCCTGGGTATAGGGCATTTCTGATATCCATTTCATGAGGACGAAATGTTCAACAGAAGGCCCTGTCGCGGACACCGGTCATGGTTTTTAAGGGCGATTCGCATTTTTCTCAGTCGGATTCTCCACCAACGAAAATGGTTTTGCCTGAACCTTTTGAGAAGTTACGGCGATTCGCCCAAATTGTAAAAAACAAATAGCCTAATTCAGAAATATTGTCAATAAAATGTTGCCAAGTATTTAGTGTTTTGATAAACTATAAATTAATATAGATTGTGAAAAATATCTTTAATAGAAAGGGGGTGAGTTTTTTAGGCAATAAGGTTTCGGCAATAACCTGCTTTAAAAGAAAGGAGGCTGGACATGGCTGGAAGCACATACAAAATTATTGAACTGGTAGGGACAAGTGATGTCTCATGGGAAGAGGCGGCCAAGACCGCAGTGGAGACCGCCGGGGAGAGCCTGAAGGATCTCAGGATCGCGGAAGTAACCAAACTGGATGTGACCATTGAGAATGGCAAGTTAACGAGCTATCGCACAAGGATAAATGTCTCTTTTAAGTACGCGAAATAGGATTTCATAAATAAATTTTTTCGATGAGCCCGTCCGAGCGGGCTTAATGGCAATACCCGCGGCGGGCGCTGCTCATCGGAATAGGGCAATGCTTCACGAATTATCCTTCCGGAATATCAGCAGATGTCTTATTGCATCGTTTCCCTGCAGCCTGTATGGAACGGTTTTATAAAGGACGAGTCCATGCTCGTGGATGACGTCTGATCCCTCCTTGAGCACTTTTTCAAGCTGACTTCCCTTAAAGGTCAAAATCAGGCCCCCGGTTTTAAGATGCGGGGCGCACCAGGTTAAGGTTTGTGGCAGGTCCGCAAGGGCTCTGGCCGTAATGATATCATACCCTTCGGACCGCAAAAGTGCCCCGTCCTTTTCTATCCGGCCTCTTATAATTTCTATGTCATCAAGATTTGTGATTCGGGTTACCTGCTTAAGGAAACTGACCCTTTTGGACCTGGCTTCCATGAGATGCATCTTAATACCGGGATTCAAAATTTTTAAAGGGATAGCCGGAAAGCCCGCGCCCGAACCCACGTCAAGGAGGTTTCCATCTTCAGGCAGGTAAGGAGATGGTATGAGGGAGTCTATGAGAAGTTCTCTCAGTATCCTTTCCCGGGAAGTCAGACCCGTCAGGTTTATCTTCTTATTCCACTCCCACAATTCGTGCAGATAGATATTTATGAGATCAATCTGAGGTGTTGTCAGTATTGCGCCATAATCAAGTGCCCATGATCTGATGAGGTCTTTTTCTTCTTTCTGCAATTTAGACAATCACTCGTCTTTTTATTATACCCATGGCTTCTTCAGGGGTATCCACCACACTGAAAATCTCCAAGTCCGTGTCTAAAATGGTATTTTCCTTAAGAAGTGTTTCCCTGAACCAGTCCAGAAGACCTTTCCAGTACCCGGAGTCAATGAGGATTACGGGGAAAGACCTGATTCTTTTGGTCTGAATCAGGGTCAGGGCCTCGAAGAGTTCGTCAAGGGTCCCGAACCCACCCGGCATGATAATATAGGCCACCGCGTATTTCACGAACATGACCTTTCTTATGAAGAAGTATCTGAAGTCAAGCCGGATATTGGCGTACTCATTGGGTTTCTGTTCCTCGGGAAGATGAATGTGGAGCCCGACCGATTTGGCTCCCGCTTCTGTGGCACCTTTGTTTGCGGCTTCCATGACACCGGGGCCTCCACCGGAAATAACATTAAATCCATTCTCACCCAACAGACGCGCCATAGTGAGTGTGGCCTTATAGGAAGGACTTTGCGGTTTTGCCCGCGATGAGCCGAAAATGGTCACGGCAGGGTGGCTTTCCGGCATGACTTCAAAGCCATCCACGAATTCCGCCATAAAACGCCACATCCTCCAGGAATCTTTCAGGTTAAGGTCGTCAACCAGATATTGATTTTCAGCCATGTTGTTTGTCCTTTCTCGATAGATGGATCAGGTGTAGTTGATCGCAAGGCAAGAATTTATTTGATTTTTCCAACTTTATTGTTTAGCTTTCTGACAACAATCGATTTTTATAATAGATTTAGCAAATAGGCGTGTCAAGGAATAGTCTTATTCTCAGGCGGATCAGCGCTAACCGCTGCTCATCCAGAAACTAAGGTTTTTGGATTCGCGCTATCAGCCATCAGCTTTCGGCT
>DAOUXC010000255.1 GCA_030666795.1 Desulfobacteraceae bacterium | reverse complement strand
TCCGTCACTCCGGCGAAAGCCGGAGTCCAGAACCTATTGGAAAGACTGGATTCCGGCTTTCGCCGGAATGACGCCAAAAGGGAATTCTTGACTTTTTACGAGTTCGTCAATATTCAAGTGCAAGGAATTTTCCATTCATTTTCAATCCATCACAATGAGGAGGTATTTATGAAACGCATTTCTGCCCATATGGTTATGATCATTTGTTTTTTATTCGCAGCTTCCCTCTGTGCACAGAATGCGTGGGCCGTCAAGGATTTGGTAACGGCAGGGGATATGGCATTTCAGAGATTTGACAACCAGGCCGCAATGGAATCCTATCAAAAGGCCCTGAAAACGGATCCTAAATGCTATGAAGCCGCCTGGAAGCTGTCCAGGGCTTACGTTGACTTAGGCGAAAAGCTCCCTGACAAGGAACAACGCAAGGCATACTACCTGAAGGCCCATGAATCGGCAAAAAAGGCCGTTGAGATCAATCCAAAGGCTTCCAAAGGTCACCTTTATCTGAGTATTTCCCTTGGAAGAGTGGCGCTCGATGAAGGTGGAAAGGAGAAAGTCAAAAAGTCCAAGGAGATCAAGCGTGAGGTGGACAGGGCCCTGGCCATCGATCCTAATGACGATATCGCGTGGCTCGTACTGGCACTCTGGAACCGCAACATTTCTACTTTGAGCTGGATCGAAAAGAAATTCGCAGACATTTTTTTGGGAGGCATACCCAAAGAGGCCTCTGTGGAAAGGGCCGTTGAATGTCTGAAAAAGGCGATTCAGATCAAAAGTGACCATATCAATCACCACCTTGAATTGGGTATAACCTACGAGGAATTGGATAAGAAAGAACTGGCCATCAAGGAATATGAAAAGGTGCTGGAGCTACCCGTCAGCAATACGGATGACAAGGATCATAAGGCAGAGGCTGAAAAACGGCTGGAGGAGCTCAAGTAGAAGCATCATGTAATTCTTATTTTTCCCGATCTGCTTAGCCTTTTTATCCCGCTAAAACCATCAGGCGTGAATTCCCAATTCCTATACGCCTAAAACAGGAAAAGAGGCTTATTGCAGGACTTTTAAAACGTTCTTTTGGGGCCGGGTATTCCTGTAAAGGAGGTTCAAGACATGGATCGGACCGGTAAAATTATTCGAAAGGTCGTCATAGTAATATGCTGTATGCTGATTTACCCTGCTGTCGTTTGCGCGCAGCCCTTTGGAATCATGTCCAAGAAGGGGGCACAGGAATCACAACAACAGATCCTTTCTTCTTCAAGCGGGAGGTTTGTCTTTGGCCAGATATCAAACTCCGGCAAGGACAAATTTATGCTTGATACGGCTACGGGACGGCTCTGGCGAATAGGGGAGAGTGGTGCAATCGGATTGTTTTTGAAGTCGGTTCCATATCGTGATGAGGGGGGAACGTGCTCCGTGCTCCCAGACCCCGCTAAGCCTTCAAAAGCAAAGAAAAAGAAGGGGAACAAACAAAAATAGCCGTGAAAGGTTTACGGTTCAAAGGTTCAGGGTTTTTACAAATTTATTGCTTGTGAAAATTGATAACCTCATAAAAAGTTTCAAAGCCCGTCACTCCGGCGAAATCCAGAGTCCGGAACCTGTTGGAAAGACTGGATTCCGGCTTCCGCCGGAATGACACCAAAAGGAAATTTTTAACTTTTTGCGAGCCCATCAAAATCAGAAGAGGGGGCGGAGGAACGGACCAGTTCCGACTTTTGAAGCTTTCCTAATGAGGTGCGGGGAAATTCCTCACAGAAGACTATCTTCGTGGGCCATTTGTAGCGAGCAAGTTTACCGTTAAAATATGATTTCAGGTCCTCGGCGGTCAGATTTGAGTCCTGTTTCAGTATGATAAATGCGTGTCCGGTTTCGCCCCAGGTTTCGTCCGGTACGCCGACTACGGCCACGTCTTCGATCTCCGGGTGCTGCCTCAGGACCCCTTCAACCTCTGCGGGATAAACGTTTTCGCCGCCCGAGATATACATATCCTTAGCCCTGTCAACAAGGTAGAAGTATCCTTCATCATCCATGCTGGCCAGGTCGCCTGTGTAAAGCCAGCCGCTTTTGATGGTTTCCTCTGTTTTTACGGGGTCGTGCCAATACTCCTTCATCATGATGGAACCCCTTACCACTATTTCACCGACTTTTCCGGGCTTTACCGGCCGGCCTTCACGATCCACAAGACCCTCCTCAGCATGAAACACGGGCCGGCCTACAGTGCCGGGCTTGCGAAGCGAGTCTTCTTCCGAGGCCCATAAAAGGATGGACGTCTCTGTCTGCCCCATGATCTGACGGACCGGAAACCGGGCCTTTTTACACTGGGCCAGCAGTTCATGGGTCACCTTTTCACCGCCGATGGCACAGACTTTCAGGGAAGAAAGGTCTCCTTTTTTATCCTGATCGGTGTTAAGAAGTGCCCTGTAGGCAGTCGGTACGCCTAAAAACTTTGTCACTCCAAAGTGTTCGATATCCTGATAGGTCCTCTTGGGATCAAACCTGGGATGGATTATCATTGTCGCGCCCTTATAAAGAATAGGCGATGCCTGAATAAAGAGCCCGCCGGAATGAAAAAGGGGCATTATGATGAGCATGATATCGTCAAAGTGGAGTTTGAAGAATATGTCGGCGTTCAGGCAATTAAAAAAGGTCTTACGGTGGGACAGTACCGCACCCTTGGGCCTGCCCGTAGTCCCGGATGTGTACATTATCACGTGCGGTTCTTCCGGGTTGGCAGGGCCTAAGGATTTAGTGAGAAAGGGTTTGTGTCCGTCAAATTCTGCTGTTTCTTTGTCGTATTCCAAAGTTTCCGAGTGACTTGAATGCTTGCCGACATTCGCAAGCAGCATCAGGGGCCGGACCTTGTTAAGGTCCAGCGCCTTTATGGTTTCGGCATAGTTTTTATCAAATACGAAGAGCCTGGGCCGGGAGTTCCCGAGTATATAATCAAGCTCCGGTCCGATCAGGCGAAAGTTTATGGGCACAAAAATGGCCCCTAAGCGGGAGCAGGCCAAATAGAGTTCAATGAACTCTGGGCAGTTGTTAAGCATGGCGGCCACCCTGTCACCCTTTTCAATGCCATGGGATTGGAGCCAGCACGCGGTTCGATTGGCCCTTCGGTGAAGGGCTGAATAGCTTATCTCCTCTCCTTCATAGAGAATTGCGTTCTTGCCCGGATGGAGTTCACTCCAGCGCTCAACCCACCAGGCTATGTTCATGGATTTTATCATTACAATAGTTTCACTGAAAGTTCGGTTGTCTGTTTTTTTGACTGGATTAACAGGAATTACATGCGGGATTAAGGGTTTTCAGGGCTCTAAAGAAAATAGCCTACCACCTTATAAGCGCGCTGCCCCACGTCAATCCCCCACCGAAAACGGGCAGACAGATCAAATCACCCTTCTTGATGCTTCCTACTTCAACCGCTTCGGCAAGAGAAATAGCGCATGAAGCAGAGGAGATATTGCCGTATTTATGAAGGGTCAGGTACCATTTTTCAATGGGAATCTTCAGGGTCTTGGCTATGGACAGGAACATCCTCATATTTGCCTGGTGTGGGATAAACCAGTTTATGTCCTCTACCTCAACGTTGTTGAACCGGGCGGCCTCTTTGATGGAATCGATAAAATGCCTTACCGCCACCCTGAAACTGGCATTGGCCTCTATCATGTTGAGGGTGTGAAGCTTTTTGTCCACACTTTCATGGGAGATGGGGGTTGTTTTGGACCCACCGCCAGGCATTAACAGGTCCTGGCCGTTTTTCCCATCCGTGTGGATATGGGTGGAGAGAATCTCGTGGCCCTCTTCACCTAAGGTCAAAACAGCGGCCCCGGCCCCGTCACCCCAGAGTATACAGGTGGTGCGGTCCGTCCAGTCAAGGGTTCTCGTCATCACCTCGGATGCAACAACAAGGATATGTTTCCATGTCCTGTTTTTGAGATACTGTTCCGCCACGTTTAGGGCGAATATGAAACCGGAACAGGCCGCCGTGACGTCAAATGTCACGGCCTGGGGTGCTTCCAGTTTTGCCTGAAGCCAGTTGGCGGCTGATGGACAGCAGGTATCCGGTGTGATGGTGGCCACTATGATAAGATCGAGGTCTTTTGACGTCATGCCAGCCATGTCAAGGGCCTTGAGTGAGGCCTCATAGGCGAGATCCGATGTTGTTACGTCCGGATCGGCAATCCTTCTCTCACTCACCCCGGTCCGCTGAACTATCCATTCATCCGTGGTGTCAAGACCCATTTTCTGCAAATCAGGGTTGGTCAACACCTTTGGCGGCACATAAAAACCAGTCCCCAAAATTCTTATGGCTTCCATGGGTTATTCGTTCTCCACAGATATACCGAGTTCCTTTTCCTTTGCCGCAACAGCCAAAAGAGTCTTGATAACCGTATCCGGAATAAGGCTCATGGAATCGATGCCGCACTCCACCAGGAACTCGGCAAAATCGGGAAAATCGCTTGGGGCCTGCCCGCATATGCCGATCTTTTTCCCCCTTTTCTTGGCCACGTCAATCACCTGTTTGACCAGGCGTTTTACCGCGTCGTTTCTCTCGTCATATATATGGGAAACCAGGGCGGAATCCCGGTCAAGACCAAGGGCAAGCTGGGTCAAGTCATTGGAGCCTATGGAAAAACCATCAAAGATGTCGGCGAACTGGTCGGCGCATATTACATTGCTTGGGATTTCGCACATCACGTAGACCTCAAGGCCATCCTCGCCCTGGACAAGACCGAACTTTTTCATAATCTCGATCACCTTTTTGCCTTCCTCGGGCGTTCTGCAGAAGGGCACCATCACCTTGATATTGGTAAGACCAACCTCGCTGCGGGCCTTGTGCAGGGCGATGCATTCAAGCTCAAATGCAGGCATGAAGTTTTCATCATAATAGCGTGACGCCCCGCGCCAGCCTATCATGGGATTGCTTTCAGTGGGTTCATAAAGATACCCGCCAAGCAGGTTTTCATATTCATTGGTTTTGAAGTCGGAAAGACGAACTATGACATCATTGGGATAAAATCCCGCCGCTATACGGCATACTCCTTCTGCGAGCTTGTCAATAAAAAACTGACGTTTGTCATCGTAGACCGAGGTAATCTGATCGATGCTGTATATGACTCCCGCTATTTTCTGATCGCTATGGGCCTTTTCCTTTAGCTTGTCATACTCGATCAGGGCAAGCGGGTGGATGCCGATATGGGCGTTAATAATAAACTCCTCCCTTGCCAGCCCGACACCGGCATTGGGGATCATACCCTGGGAGAACGCCTTTTCCGGCATTCCCACGTTCATCATTATTTTGGTCCTCGTTTCAGGCAGTTCCTCTAAGTTAAACTTATCCACTTTAAACTTCAGAAGACCCCTGTAGACATTCCCCGTTTCTCCCTCGCAGCATGAAACAGTCACTTCCTCCCCGGTCTTGATCAGTTCATCCGCGTTTCCCGAGCCGATGACACAGGGAATACCCAATTCACGTGACACAATGGCCGCGTGACAGGTGCGGCCCCCTTTATTGGTTACAATGGCGGAAGCTATTTTCATGATCGGCTCCCAGTCGGGATCGGTCATGCTCGTGACCAGGACTTCCCCTTCATTGAACTGATCCATTTCAAGGGTTGAGTGGATCAAATGGGCCACTCCC
>DAOUXC010000202.1 GCA_030666795.1 Desulfobacteraceae bacterium | reverse complement strand
TCCCATATTGAGGAAGTCAGCAGGAGTAAACTCGAATTAGCCTTCCGTGTAGTTTCGGGTCTCTCGAGCAGGCTTGAGACCGAACGTCCGCTGAGTGATGATGCCTGTTTTATAATTGCTGGAGACATTGTCTATAACATGGCCCATGATGTGCCCAGACCGGAAAGAAGTACCGGAAAGCTCGTGAACGGGTCGGACATGGATATCGTTGTGATCATGAATGATGAGTGTGGCGAGGATTTGATCAGGAGACTGGACGATGCCATTTACCAGGAAAAATACAGGCTTCTGATTGCCCCGCACTTGAGGGAAGAGATCGACTATATTGTGAAGGACCTGGCTCGTGTACGGGAGCAGTTGCGGTTTGATTCTTTCAAGCATATCCTCGCGTGTAAGATCCTCCAGGAAGGGACCCTCCTCTATGGCAGTGAAGATATGTTTCATTCCGTCAAGACAATGTTGCGGGATACGGGTGTGACTAAGCAGTTAGAGGACCTGGAAAAGAGGGCAAGGGCATTCCGGAAGGACGCTGAAGAATACCTCCTTCGCGAAGACCCGGATAAAATAAAAGAAGAAAGTCTGTACCTTTTCTATCCGACCGAGGAATCGGAAGAGTTTGAATAGACCGGTTTAGCCGAGATTTCTCCTTACCACCTCCGCGATATTACCGGCAAAGCGCTCGACGTCTTTCTCTTTCTCCCCTTCCACCATGACCCGCAAGACAGGCTCTGTGCCGGAATATCTTACCAGGACCCTTCCCCTCTCACCCATCTTTTGCTCAATACTATTAATGACCGCTGCCAATTCCGGTACACCGGAAATATCCGGTTTAACCTTTACAGGGACATTTATCAGGGTTTGAGGAAAAACGGTCATCAATGTCGCCAATCCTGACAGGGGCTGGTCGAAGACCTTGATGGCGGCCAAAAGCTGGAGGGCCGATATAAGGCCGTCCCCTGTGGTGTGATGATCGAAAAAAATAATGTGGCCGGAGTCTTCCCCGCCTAAAACGGCGCCTTTTGCCCTCATTTTTTCCATGACATAGCGGTCGCCCACTGGCGAGGAGGCATGCTCTATGCCGAGATCTTTGAGGGCGAATCGGAATCCCATATTGCTCATCACCGTACTGACCACAAGGTTATTCTTTAGCTGTCCTTTGTTTTTCAGCATCTTTGCGCAGATTGTCAGGACCTGATCTCCTGTCAGAACCTGTCCTTTTTCATCAACTGCAATAAGACGGTCCCCGTCACCGTCGAATGCAAGCCCCACGTCAAAGCCTGTTTCCAGGACTTTCTTTTTTAAGGTTTCAGTATACTGGGAGCCGCAATTGAGATTGATATTTTTCCCGTCAGGATCAGCAAAAAGGACTTCTATCCGGGCTCCTAAACCTTCAAAAAGGGCCGGGCCTGCCTTCCATGTGGCGCCATTGGCACAGTCAATAACAATTTTCATGTTCTTTAGCGCATCATTTCCCGCAAGCGTCTCTTTTAGAAAAAAGACGTAACGTTTCCATGCATCGCCTATAATATCCCCATGACCGGAATGCTTAATGGGAAGAGGGGTAACTTCCGATAGGATCATGTCTTCGATCTCGGTCTCTTCACCATTCGAGAGCTTAAATCCTTCATGGGAAAAGACCTTGAACCCGTTATATTCGTGAGGATTGTGGGAGGCAGAAATCACGATGCCTGCTCCGCCCCCCAGTTCTCTTGTCAGGAAGGCCACGCCGGGCGTTGGAATTTCCCCGGTCAGGAAGGCTTTCCCACCTGCCGAAATCACTCCCGAAACGAGGGAACGCTCCAGCTTTTTCCCTGATTCCCTGGTGTCACGGCCGATCACAATAATGGGTCTGAGCCCTTTTCGTTCACAGAAACGTATCGCGGCCCGGCCTAATTTAAGGGCGATTTCAGTTGTGATCGGATCCCGGTTGGCCATGCCCCTGATCCCGTCCGTACCGAATAATTTTGTCATGTCTTATATCTCCGAAGCGGGAACCATTTGCCATGCCCTTTCATTAATGTCACCAACCAGCCCCTGAAGCCAGAACGTGCCTGCATCCGATTCCTTTTTATCAAGCCCTTTTATGACCGCAATATAGTTTCTGCCCTTTTCGCTGATAGCCTTTTCAACAATGCTCAGGAACGCATCTTTTTGAGACTGATCGCCCTTTCTGCCAAGGCCATCTTTAAAGACTTGTTCCATGTCAGACCACTTCTCAAAAAATTCCAGCTTTTTCCGAATAACGCTTTCGGAGGCATGGCCCGATGTAACCTTTTTATAGGTTTCGATGGATTGAGGCATGCGCTTTGCCACCTGGCCGAGTCTTTCAATTCTCTCGGCAATGGCTTTGTCCAGTTTTTCCACGGCCCCTTCAAGCATGGCCGTTTCCATTGGGCCGTCTGTCATGAACAGGGAGCGAACATCAAGATACCATCTCCTGAGCGCAATAAGGTTAGAGATGTAAGTGGTGTTCAGGGTAATTATCCTTTTGATGTTGCCATACAGGCCCTGATGAAAGGGCATGGATCTGGAAGGGGTGGCATTGCCCAAAAGCATCGTGTTTTCTCTGAGCACGTCCTTGCGTATGATTGCGCCGGCGGCAACGACCGTACCGTAGCTTAGCCTTACAGGGCCCACGAGCCCGCCCTGCCCACCCAGGAATATGGGCTTCCGGTTAATCATGACCCCTTTGGGGACGTCACCGATCAGTGAAGGCGTGGCCTTGTCCTGATTCGGGGTGTAATTAAAATGGATATAAGAGCTTCCCACTTCACTGTGATTCTTTTCATCCGTTCCCCCGGACATCAAACAATCACAGAAATTGATAAGACTTCCGAGGGTCACAAAAGGAAACAGGATGGTATGTTTCAACCCAACCGTAAGGGCACCTCTTGCCCCTTCTTCAAGGAGACATGCCTCTCGGACCTGGGCTCCCAACCCCATTTTTGCCCCATCCAAAAAACAGGATTCACAAAAAAAGCCACCTTCAAGCCTGACGTTCTTCCCTAACTGGCAATTGTCAACGGTAACGGGCGCCTCGTATCCAAGTTCCGTGCCCGGCATGATCAGGGTTTTGGGGCCACGGATTTTGCAGCCGGCGTGGATGGTTACGTCTTGCCCGGATATCCTTTCCGGGTTAATGTCAGGACCGATCTCCACGGTTTCAGGGCAGTGCAGACGGACACCCTTTTTCAGCAAAAGGGCCAAGATTTTTTTTTCTTTAGTGTTTGATGTCATTAATCAATTCCGCCTATTTTGGGGGCCTTATCAGATTCTTACCTGTATCGTGTTCATGCTCTTTTTCACTTAAAATCCCCCCCGACCCCCCTTTAAAAAGGGGGGAGTCAAAAAGTCCCCCTTTTTAAAGGGGGATTTAGGGGGATTTTTTTAGACTGGCAAGAAATTAGTAATGCTGCCTATATTTTTTCTTCATAACATGAAATGCCTGAAGTCTTCAAGACCTTATGAGATGCCATGGTATCAATTAATGTCGAAGTGCTCAGAATGTCTCCACTTTTTCTTGACCTGCGGGAATGAAGTGGCTAATGTGCATTCATGAATAAAAAAGGTAAATTTGCATTTTGCCTGTTTGAATATGTCCCTTTTGGGGGTATGCAGAGAGATCTGCTGCGCATTATCGAGGTCTGCCGGGGCCGCGGCCATCGGGTGGACGTGTTTGCCCGGTACTGGCAGGGGGGCCTCCCTGACGATTTAAAGGTCTCAATCCTTCCGGGCCGGGGCCTTACCAATCACCGGCGCTGTGAATCCTTTGCCGCGGGGCTTGAAGAATTTTTGGCCGAAAAGGACTATGATGTGATTGTGGGTTTCAACAAGATGCCCGGTTTGGATGTTTATTTTGAGGCGGATGCGTGTTTTGCGGCGAAGGCACGTGAAAGGAGTTCCTGGTATCGTTTGACAGGGCGTTGCCGTAGTTATTTGAGATTGGAACGGGCCGTTTTTAATGTCCGGTCAAAAACGCAAATACTATTGCTCTCCAAACAGGAAAAAAAGGCCTTCATGGATCATTATGGCACCCAGGAAGAGCGGTTTCATTTGTTGCCGCCGGGAATTACCAGGGACCGTTTGGCACCGGATAATGCCGGGGAGATCCGTGCTGATCTGCGTCGTGAACTTGCAATTTCATTGGATGAGAATGTCATTTTGATGGTTGGCTCCGGTTTTAAGACAAAGGGTGTGGACCGGGCGATCAGGGCCGTTTCCGCTCTTTCTCCTGAGCTTCGAAGAAAAACGAAACTTCTGATAGTGGGCGAGGATAAGACAAAAAAATTTCAGCGATTGGCCGGACGTTCGGGAGTTGCGGAAAGGGTATTTTTTGCGGGCGGTCGAAGGGATGTGCCCCGTTTTTTGGTGGCGGCCGATCTTTTGCTGCACCCTTCCTACAGGGAAAACACGGGAACGGTCCTGATAGAGGCGATGGCATCGGGATTGCCGGTACTGGCAACGGATGTCTGTGGCTACGGGTATCATGTTGAACGCGCAAAGGCAGGTGAACTGGTTCCCTCTCCGTTTCGCCAGGAGACGCTTAACCACAAACTTTTTTCCATGTTAACCTCTGATAAAAAGGGGAAATGGCAAAAAAACGGGATGGCCTATATTGCCGGTACCGATGTCTTCAGTCTGCCGGAGAAGGCCGTGGATATTATTGAACGGGTGGCATTGTGATCCAATTACCTGATAACTGGATAAAACACTTTGAGGGCCGGGATATCTTTGACCGGATATTTGCCTTGAATGGAGAAGTCTATCGTGAACAACCCGGCCGTAAAACATTGAGGTTCGCCTTTCAGGGGAAATACTACTTTGCAAAGATCCATGAAGGGATAGGCTCAAAAGAGATGATAAAGAACCTCCTGCAATTTCGACTGCCGGTTTTCGGTGCGGAACATGAATGGCGGGCGATTGAGCGTCTCGACCAATTGGGTATTAACACGACGCCTTTACTGGGTTACGGAAAAAGAGGCAAAAATCCTATACACATTCAATCCTTCGTAATTACGGAAGAGCTACCCCATAGCGTAAGCCTCGAAGACTTTTGCCGTGACTGGCCCGTTTCACCTCCTGATCATGACCTCAAGAGGGCGTTGATCATCCAGGTAGCGGAAATTGCCCGGACCGTGCATGAAAACGGGCTGAATCACCGGGATTTTTACATCTGCCATTTCTTATTAGATATTTCGGGGGGTATGGATCAGCTCGATCACAGGCATTTAATAATTTACCTGATCGATTTGCACCGCATGCGGATGCGCAACCGCATACCCAGGAGCTCACGGCTGAAAGACTTGGCCGCCCTGTGTTTTTCGAGTATGGACATAGGATTGACTGATCGTGATCTGTTGCGGTTTATCCGTGTTTACAAAGACCAGCCTCTAAGAAAGTGCCTGTCAAAGGACAGGTTCTTCTGGTGGCAGGTGAAAAGACGTGCCAATGCCCTTTACCGGAAATACCAAAGGAAATATGCGGAGACGCTTAAATAGCTTGAAAAAAGGTACAAAGGGAAGGACATCAGATGAAATTAACCAATAAAACATATTTGCTCCCAACAATGGTAACGATTATCACAATTGTCTTGCTGGGACTGGGTATAGTGGCAGGGCGTTATACGGTAATTCGGCCCTTTAAGAAAAAGATACATTCCTATTCAAAGGCTGAAACCTTAGGAAATCTGTTAAGTGATAAGCGAAAGAAGAGGGCTGCGCTTGCATATTATGACAGCGATAAGGTTGTTGAAGAGATGGATAACTTTTCCTGGGCCGTGCCAAACGTGCCAACGCCATTTGTGGGAAATGCACCAAAGCCCGGGAAACATAATAACGCCCTTATAAATTCCATGCAATTCAGGGCGGATAACGAGGTCATGATTCCAAAACCTCGTGACGTATACAGGATATTCATAACCGGAGGGTCCACGGCCTATGGGTCCGGGGCCCCGGATCAGCAAAGGACAATCGCCGGTTACCTTGCCGGAATCCTGAACGCAAATTCGACATCATCAAAGGATCTGAAATATGAAGTACTGACTGCGGCCAATCCGGCATGGTCTTCGACCCATGAACGGATTATGATAGAGAACAGGTTGTCGGAACTGGAACCTGACCTGGTTATCTCATTTTCAGGGAATAATGACGTGCACTGGGGTTATAAGGGCAGGAATATCCTGTGGTTCAGGTCATATGCCGACGATTTTTTCCTGGAACTCATCAACAGGGCGTACACAATGTCCGGATACGACAAACTGATTGAGATCCCGGAGACGGAACCATCACCGGAGGATTCGTCTCTTGTGGCAGCCCGGATTGTCAAGAATGTAACCCTGAGTTCCTATGTGCTTTCCCTTAAGAAGGCAACGTATGTCTTTTTTCTGCAACCCTCATTAGCAGTCAGTAAGAAGGGTTTGACAGACAATGAGCGTCTGCTTTTGGATGATAAAAAAGAAAAGCATCAAAAGGAAAAGGCTTACTTTGCCGAATGCTATTCGAAAATGGATTCCAGCTTAAAAAATCTGAAAATAGATAATTTTCGTTTCGTCAATCTGTCGGATATCTTTAATGACACGGATAAGGGAGAAGACATTTTTATTGATTCCTATCATTTCGGTGACAAAGGCAATGAGATAGCTGCCAGAAATATTTTCAGGCATATCAGGCCGGTCATTAACCAGTGATCAATTCTCAATCAAGGTGGATCACTATTGTCCAAAATAGAATGATGTCTGCCTCGGGCTTAAAAGATTTCAGAAACTTAATATTCAAAATTATTGTTTTTGATTTCAGGTTATCGTGCGAAACCCAAGCGGCAGGAAGACGGCGCATTCTCTTCGTTGCGTTCGCTTCGCCGTCCATGGCTCCGCTCGCTGCGGGATTTTGGCCCTTCGGCTGTCCTGCTTCAGGG
>DAOUXC010000103.1 GCA_030666795.1 Desulfobacteraceae bacterium | reverse complement strand
GGCCTCTTTTATTCTCGTGTTTACATCCATACTCATGCTCGTCTAACCACCAAAGGGCTTTTTAAGCATATCAAATTTTTTTTCTTAAATTCCATCGGAATGAAATGTTTACCCCGCCTGTCGGAGCTTTGCGTAGATCCCGCTATCGGGGCCCTGTTGGTCCGGCAAATCCTACTGGGGTTAAATGCCATCGCAGTTTTATTTAACCGGGGCGGGGCATATTTCTCTGAGCCAGCCAAATCGAGTGTTACTATGTCTTTTTTTTAAAAAAATTTCTCCATCCTTTGGTAGTTGCCGTCTTTTTCAAAGAAGGCAAAAGTATATCGCAATTGAGCCTGACCATCGCAATAGGCGCAAAAACTCCCATCAGGATCATCATGTAACCTGATGAAGTCTTTCGCGCGTAGAGCCTGGCCTTTTCAAAAACAAGATCCGCTTCCCTGATCCCCTTCAGTGAATCGATAAAAACACCCCACAAATCCTTATTTCCGGATTCGTCAAGTAATGGAGATAAAAATTCCTTAAAGACAAGCTCTCCCTCGAAAGAAAAAAGCATGACGCCCTCAACATCCTCGATCTTTAGAATATCATGAAATAGCTCTTTCAAAAAATTAGCCTCACTCTGATATTTTTTTCAACGCGACATCATCGCTCTTTTAAGCCACCCCTGTGCGGGAAGCTTTATCAATTCGCGAAGCGACTTTATTCGCTCAAAACCTGCACAATTCTGTCTCTGGGACATTTTGGATTCATTGAAAGCACAGTGGTTTTCTCGCCCGGCAACAGGATAAAATCGTTCGATTCACCACTGTCGAGATAACCGACCTTCAGTTTCCCGGCGCCAAATATTTCCCCTATCTCCGATATTTGCTCGATTAGATTATCCCATGAATTGTCCTGGCGTATGCCTTCCAGTCCGCATCTTTCCCCTATTTCCTTTTCCACCTTTCTTCGGATATCCCGCACGGGATCCGGCTTATGAGATTTCGCCTGATCTGGCGATTTTTCAGCGCTCTTTTTCTCTTCAGCCAAAACCTTTGGTTCTTCAGCCTGTGAAGCCTCATCTTTCAATCTCATAGCCTCAAGAAGTACTACTTGAAGGTCGCTCTTTATCTTCTTTTCCTTCTGGGGGCACACATTCTGAATCGAAAGAGTAACCTCATCCCAGGAAAAGATCTCATAAGCGGCCTTGACACCCTGCAGGCCATTTATTCTGGCGTCAATCAGTTCTCCATCTCTAAAAAAGAGTACACCCTGTTTGCCTGATGATTTGTCTACCAGTCTTATGGTACAGGTTTTTTGTTCCATTTCTATCAACTGCAAAAACATTCCCGAGGAAATACCATGTAAAGTCCCTCCCTCGGATTCCTTTCTCATGGCAGTCATTATTTTCCGGGCCAGATCTTCGATCATAAAAGGTTTCTCAATATAACCTACCGCCCCTCCTTCCTGGGCCAGTTTTTGCATTTCAGGTGTGCTGTATCCGGTCATGATTATTACGGGTATATCCGGAAATTGTTCCATAATGCGGGCCAAAAGTGTAAACCCGTCCATTCGTGGCATTTTAAGATCAGTGACTACGAGGGAGATAGGAAGATTTTTGAGTTTTTCCATGGCGATAAGACCGTCTCCGGCCATCAATACGGAAAAAGTCTCGTTATACTTTTCTAATCCCTCTTTGAGAGATAATAACATCTCCTGGTCGTCATCAACGATAAGAACCTTTTTTATCATTGGAACCCTCTTTCTATTGAATATTTTCGATTGAATATTGACTATTTAATGAAATTAGGAAATCTGGCTTTAGTTGCGTCCACATATAGAGCGAGCCACGATCCATCAGGAAGGAAAACATAACGGAATGATGGCAATCCCTCAAGGGGAGGAACAAATCTTCAATCGTCAATTGTCAATCGTCAATTGTCAATCGTCAATCCTATGATGCCTTGTCAATATCCACAATCTTTATTCCCCCGACATAATCCATTGACTCATATTTTCTGATACCTCCTATTTTTTTCGCGATCTCGTTCAGTTTTTCGATTTGATCACGCATTCTTACCGCCTTTTTAAAATTGTTGTCATGAGGCCGCAAATTGGACAATACTTCATCAAGTAGATTATTAATGATCGTAAGGGGCTGATTCAATCTATGGGCAACTCCTCCAGCCATTTCTAAAACGCCCTGCAACTTTTCTTTAGTCAGTTGCTCCCTTCCATTAAGGCACTGCACGGCATCCATTTCTTCCATTTTTCCTGTCACATCCCTCATAATGCCGTCAACAAATACCATGATTCCATCATTATCAAAAACTGCCTTGGCCGTTATGTTGCACCATATTCGCATATTTTCCTTTTTTTTGAAAGGAAAACAGAGATCTTCCACATAGCTCTTCTCCATAATAGCCTTTATCAAGTCTCCCCTGTTTTTCTTATTGCAGTACAAATCGGCTACCGGATATCCGATCAAATCATCGACAGAATCAAAACCGAATATGTCGGCCAGGCACCTGTTGCAGTAAACGAGCCTCCCCTCGAGTGTTGTTCGGTAAATACCTACAGGCAAATTATCCAAAAATTCAGCATGCCATCTTGCCGGTTTATCACTAATAGTCTTAGAAGGTATACTTGCCATATTCTTTTCAGCCTGTCCTGGCTTCATGGTAAACACGAAGAGGAAGGAACATCTCAAAAACTGATATGAAATTTCTCAATACCTTTTCCATATTTCTCAGACCATACTTTTAATTCATCATTAAGCCGGGGAAGAAGTCCGAGTCCATCCGCTATTTCTTTTACACACTCCGTTAAACCCTTGACAAGTTCCTCGTCACCGGCATCCCCTGTAAATGTGATCTTCTGATCGGCATATTGAAATTCTGCAACAAATGGATCAAGGAAGACAAACTCATCCGCCTTTTCCACAAACTTTTTCTTCAAAAGGGTGTTAAAATTCGATGCAATCCCCCTGTTTGACGTGATGACTCTTTCAAATACACTTAGCAGTGCTTCGAGCATCGTCAGAACATTCAACGTGCCTCCCTGCTCAATATCTTCCGGTTCACGCTCTAAGCCGTCCTTTTTAAGAGAAATCCTGCAGACATTAAAAATGCCACCCAATTCCTTTGTCTTTTGTATAAGGAATTCCTTGTTTTCTTTTGAATGATTCAACTCCCCTTTTTCCCAGGAAAAGGAACCGCCTATGATCTCCCCATTGTCAAAAAAGATGAGTCCGCCCTCCTTCCCGTCGCCTATGGACACGTCAATAAAACCCGTGAGTTTTTCAGAACCCATCTTTTTTATCAACCCTTCAAGATCAGTAAACTCGGCACTCAGGTCTTTATAGAGTTTCTCTGCCGCCGGTATATTGGCCCAGAAGTATACTTTTTCAGGATCAATTTCATAGATACTTATCGCAAAATTATGGCCAACCGCCGCTTCCACGAGACGGTCTATCACTGCCTGCCCTTCGGACTCTCCCTGATTGTCCCGGAAACATCCGTTCAGAAGGTCATCCTTGTCAAAAAAAATCACCCCTTCCATGGAAGGGGCTTCAAAATGGACGCAGGCTGAACCTATCTCTCCCTGGTAATGCTCGATCAACTTCCTTATATCCAGATAATAGCTGTTCAAGTTTTCGACAGCGGGCTTTTCTTTGGGAACAATAATCACTTTTAATCCTCAGAATGTTTTTTTGTAAGCATTCAGGAGCTGAAGGTTTGGGATTAAAGACCGTCAACCTTGAACCGGTGAACATTTACATCTAAAATTAATTTCATGTTTACCTTCGCCGCCGCAGTCTCTCTATTGAGAGACGAATACTCTCCTGCATTCGCGAAATTGCTTCGGCCAGGTCTCCGATTTCATCTTTTGATTTCATCTCGATTTCCGCATCCAGTTCACCCACACTGATACGGTCCGCTGTGCTGGTAAGAGACTTAATCCTCCCTGTCAGACTGTGGCCATAAAGAGAAACTATAATGCCGATCAAAATGATGGTACCGGCCAGTATCACCAAAATGGTATTTCTCGTTTCCAGGGCGCGTTTTTTGGCACGCGCTTCCATATTCTTTATCGGCATGGTGAACTCGTCCAAATAAGTAGTAGCCGCAATAATATAACGGGTTCCCTCCACAGGCGTACATACCATGAACTTATCCCTTACACTCCCGTCTTTATCTTGCCAGGTATAGTAACCTTTTGATTCCTTCCCCCCTTTTACACCTATGTAAACCTTCCAGAAACCGGGAAAATTGTTTTTAAGAGGTTTTTTCAGCGTACTCATATCAATACCGATGATCTTGGGATTGGCATGGGCCCAGGTACGCCAGACGCCACTCGAGTCCGGTAATTCATAAAGGGCCGTATATCCTCTCTTCCCCACTTTTTGAACTGCCACTTTCCTGAATTTCGCGTCTTGATCATATTCTGTTTTCGACAATTCAGGATGACTCATAATATAAAGGCTACATTCCCTTGCAACCGCTCTTGAGGTGCTGCGAATTGCTTCCTCGGCCATCCTTGTGACCACCCTGGAACTTTCATTAGCGATAAGAGAGGTGAGGCTGTTCAACTGCCGCAAATAAAGCGCACCTGCAGCCGCGATAACAATAATCGGAATCAAAAGGAAAAGGATGATCATTTTTCCCCGCAAACCAAGTCCTTTTGATTTAAATCCGTCCTCTTTAGGGGCCTTTTCTTTTTTGACTTTTTCTTTCTTCGCCTTTTTCTTCCGTTCTTTTTTCTTCGGAGGTTCTTTCTCCTTTTCGGGCTCGGGGGCGGGTGGCTTTTCCCCAGGCACATCCGCAGACGGCTCCTCCACCGGCTGAGGAGGAGATGCCGGCTTCGGAGGTCTTTCTTCGGGTTTTAAGACCTCGATCACGTGATTACATGCCTTGCATTTGAATCTGGCGGCCTTTCCCTTTATTTTTGAAGGATTTATCTGGTACTTTTTTCCGCACTCCTCACAAATAACAATCATGACTGATCTCCTTGTTTAGGTTGAATATTATTGTGCAATAGTAAGTTGTCAAAAACCTGCCCCTCTCTCAAGATATTGATCAGTTAGTTTTAGTATCCTTTTTCTCTGATTTTGCTCAACATATTCTGCTTAAAGCCGTTCCTTTTTTCGTCTCTCTGAATCTCGCGAGAAATAAGATCAATCAATTCTGCGGCCCTGTAACTCGGAAATTGCGACAGGCTGTGACCCAGATCAATCACTACATCTTCTATTATTACCTCGGCTATCGGACCAATGGCCATTGCCAACTGGGATTTGAGGTAGTCAAAAAAATCCTCATCAAGTCTCGAAACGGCCACCTCAACAGGCTCAATAAGATTGAGTTCAAAAAGTTTGTATACCACTCGCCTTATTATACCCATGCTCAGTCCCGCTTTTTTGGCAACCACGGCGACGCTTTTCTTACCATCCAACTCCATAAGCACACTCAGCATCTGGCCGTCAAGGGAAAACTCTCCCGCATCGGCCCTGTTTACACGCCTGAAAACCATAAAGCTAATCTCACCTGATGATATATCCATTACGTTACCTCAAAGGTTTAAATAGTTCACTCCCCGTCTCTCCATAATTTCAGTTCCGCTCTCAAGGTCTTGAATTCAACCTTGATGACCTCTTTGATTTCCTCTAAGGCAAATGCAAAAGCTTCGTGTGGGAGCATGCGACTCATATCAGCTCGCACTGACTCCTTCACGGTTTCCTCTCCCGGCCGTCTCTTTTCTTTAAGGCCTTTACCTTTGGAACGTTCCCCGTTCAGCGGCGCAGATATGCCGTGGGAAGGGGCCTCTCTCTTTTTGGTTGTGCCCTCTTTTGTAAGACCTATTTTCTCCTTCAATTGTTTAAATTTCTTCACCTGGCCAAAAAGCTCCTTTTTCCTTGCAGTCTCCGTCATGTTTTTCGAAAGCATTACTTTTTCAAGGCTGGAGTAAGCCGAGTTCAACAAGTTTATGGATTCCGGGTGCGCTCCGGCCTTATTGGTCTTTATATATTTTCCAACCGAACCCAATAATTGAAATAATAGCACAAGCGTTCTATCATCCTCGTAGACATCTTTTAATCTGTCAGTTTCATCGATCAACCCTTTCATTGTCTCATCGTTTATTTCCCAGTCAATAGAAAGGACCACAGCTTTCAAATGCCTTAGCTCAGAATCATCGAGATCATCTTTCCCCTCCGCAGGTTCAGAGGAATCACCTGACTCTTTTGGAGTAAGATTATCCTTTTTATCGATATCAGCATCAAGGGCGGCAATTTCCTCCAGTTCTCTGACGGGGGCTTTACCGAATTCACCGGCATTTTCCTCAAAGGAAATGGATTCGTCACCATCTCCGAAAAGATCCTTGAGACGGCTTTCAACCTCATCGGTCACATTACCATCGTTATTATTGACCAACTGTTCACCTCCTATTTCAAATCTCTTTGCAAAGAAGCTATAGTCATCGATATAATTTTTTTCATTGTCTTCGCCACATTTGTCCCCATCAAGGCGCTTGCCTCAAAACAAGGTGCCTTCAATTTGGAATTGAGCTGTTTTTCGAGTGTTTCAACAGGTAGAAGAGGGATGCCCTGTTCCGACAGGTCCCTTTTGTTGTACTGCAATACAAGTGGTATTCTGAAAATGTTTTTCTGATATGTGGCTAAATTTTCCTGCAGATTTCTGAGAGATAGGACGTTCTTTTCTCTCCTGACTTCCATGGAGTCGGCAACAAAGACAACGCCATCAACCCCTCTCAAAACCAGTCGCCTGGTTGCATTATACTTGATTTGCCCCGGCACTGTGTATAACTGTATTTTAACATCATATCCCTTTATTCTTCCTAAATCAAAAGGAAGAAAGTCAAAGAACAGGGTCCTGTCACCATGGGTCTTTATGGCGACCATCTCAGTCTTGATACGACTACTGAACTTCGCGTGTATATATTCCAGGTTAGTCGTCTTTCCTCCCCTCCCGGGGCCATAATAGACAATTTTTGCCTGGACCTCTTTTTTCTTCAAATTTACGAATGCCAAGATAGGATACCTCTCTACTCCATCCTGCCACCCTTCCCCGCTATAGAGGGAAGCTTCGACAATGGAGATGCCTTAAACATAAATTATGGGTGTCAGGATCTAAATATTTTTTTTATCTTTTCGTTTGCCTCAGCCACTTTCAATCTCAAAAAACCCAGAGACGTCTCCTTGCCGAATATACTGATTAGCAAAAAATCATCCATTATTTTGCTGAAATGTATGTTCTCCTTTTCTCCCTTATGGAAAAGCAGAGAAAAATCCTCCTCCCCAACGATCTTCGCCATGGCACTGACTGCTCCGAAATTACCCGCCGCTAAAGCCGCCAGGGAGTAAATATCCTGGGTCATGTCTCCATTATCAAGGCTTGCGATAACATTTCCCGCCATGTCGATTAAGACTACGCAATGAACACCCAGTTCCATAAAATCCTTTTGCAGAATACGTTCTATATTTTCAAGATGCTCTTGACCGAGTGTGTATTCCAATTCTCTGCCTCCAATCAATTATGTATGATAACCGACTTCCTTTTCATGTCCATCGGCAATTCTGAGCCACACTCTCACTTCTGTACCGTCTTCCAAAGGGCTTTCTATTTCAATCCGCCCCTCCATCTTCACCAAGAGTTTTCGGGCAATGGGCAAGCCCATACCCATTTTTCCCGGTTTGGTCGTGAACAGTGGTATGAAAGCCTTTGATATGTCATTCTTTTTGATACCACAGCCATTGTCTTTCAGCATTATGCTGACGAAATCATTTTTCAGCTCGAACCTCAACTCTATTTGGGGATCCTTTACAGCTTCCACGGCCTGCATTGCGTTATCGAGGAGATTCATCATCACCTTGTTAAGGGCCATATTATTTGCCTTTATCAGGAACGGTTCCGGTTCACGCTCCTGGACAAACTTTATGTTTTTATCCTTTAATTTCGTGGCAGCCGCAGCCAAAAAGCTTTTCCAGAAATGGAAAAATTGTATGTCTTCCTTCTCTTTCACATTGAACCTGGAATAGGCCTTCATTGCATTAACCAACTCCTGCTGCCGCGCCACAAGTTTTGTCCCCCTCTTCAAATAATCCTTTTTTTTTGCGTCATCAAAAAGATCGAAGTTTTCGCGTAATACATCAAGGGTAATCTTAAGAGAGTTTATGGAATTCGCGACCTCATGACGTATGGTTGAAAGTATATGCTCCAGGTTCTCCACAAGTTCCAGATTGCTTGACGTTTGATTCAATTTGGCTATTCTCCCCGTAAACTTTTTTAAAGGCGCACAAAGATTTAAAAGAGATCTGTAGCAAAATCGATGCCATCTTATGGCGATTTTCATTTAACCTTTTAATTTATTATTTTTACTGCTAATTACCCGATGTTTTCCAGGGAGGAATCGGGGGGGGTGGATCATTTCAGGTAGGTCAATATGGACCAGCGTGTACATTTTGAACCGGTTCATGGATGCTGTCAGTCATCAGCTTTCGGCTTTCAGCAAAGGACACTAAAAACAAGGTGTCGACTGATTGCTGATCGCTGAACGCCTGCCCCGTGAAATTGCAGACCATTTCACTGGGGCTGAAAGCTCCATCCGGAAATTGGTTTTTTCTGGATGGACACTAACTGATACGCATTTCCTTTAATTTTCGCTTAAGTGTAGAAAGAGAAATGCCCAGTTTTCTTGCGGTCAGGCTTTTATTTCCGGCGCAAACATCGAGGGCGGCCAGGATATGACGTCCTTCCACTTCTTCAAGTGTTGAGATATTTTTCGTATTCAGACCTTCTTGGTCGATTTTTACCGAACGCGCGCCGGAATCATTCTGGAGCAATAGATCGGCCGGTCTTATTTCGTCACCTCGAAGCAAGAGAGAGGCCCTTTCAATCACATTCCTGAGTTCCCTCACATTTCCCGGCCATGGATATTTTTTCATTCGCTCCACATGGCTGTCAGGAATGGTGATTCTCCTTCTTGAAAACTTTTTTACAAAATAGTCGGCAATTTCCGGGATATCCTTCGGATGCTCGCGTAACGGGGGTATATGCATGTTAAAAACCGCCAACCGGTAATAAAGATCTTGCCTGAACTTCCTGTTTTGTATAGCTTTTTCCAGGTCTTGGTTGGTGGTCGCCATGATTCTCACATTAACGGGTATTATCCGGCCGCTTCCTATCCTTCGTATACTTTTATCTTCCAGCACGGTAAGCAACTTGCTTTGCAGATGTATGGGTATTTCTCCGATCTCGTCCAAAAGCAGTGTCCCGCCGTCCGCCAGTTCAAAGATACCCTCCCGACGGGCATCGGCACCTGTAAACACGCCCTTCTCATGACCGAAATATTCCGCCTCCATCAGATTTTCAGGGATAGTGCTGCAATTGATCGCGAGAAACGTTTCACGCCGGTCCTGGAGATCGTGGATAGCTTCGGCAACAACATTTTTTCCCACACCCGTTTCCCCTGTGATCAACACGTTGGTATCGGAACCTGCGGCTAAGGCGATCTGTTCCCTGATTCTTTTCATCATCTCGGAGGAACCCACTAATTTTTTTTCCTCTTTCTCTTTTTTCCTTTCATAGTCCTGGACCCTGAGCTTTCCCTCCATGTGCACGTTTTTGACGGCCATATCTATGGTGATCAGAAGTTCGTCCAATTCAAAAGGTTTTGAAAGATAATTAAAAGCTCCGGCCTGCATGGCGTCAACCGCATACTCGATTGTCGCGTAAGCGGTGATGAACAAAATTTTCGCGTTGGGATTAATATCCAGAATCCTTCGGCAGACCTCAATCCCTCGCATGTCGGGTAATTCCTGGTCCAATAATACCAGGGTCGACTGCTGGCGTTCAAAAATATCTAAACCCTCTTTTCCATTGTGTGCGGCCTTGACACGGAAACCCTTTGCAATAAGGAAGTCAGACAGAGACTCTGTAAGAAGTACATCATCATCAATAATCAATATGTCCGAAATTTTTTTCATGTCTGCCGAAGCCACCTTTCCCTGTTCATCCAAGCACCCGGCCCAACGCATGGCTAAGTTCTATCATATCTACAGGTTTGGTGAGATAATCTTTTATCCATTTCCATGCCTGTCGGTCTATTTGCTGGGAACTGCCCGGATCATAGCCGGATATAATTAGTATTTTTGCATTTGGGTCATTTTCCATAATTTTCTTCCCGCAAGTTATCCCGTCCATTCCCGCCATGTTCCTGTCC
>DAOUXC010000346.1 GCA_030666795.1 Desulfobacteraceae bacterium | reverse complement strand
TGGTTGCATTCAGCGCTTTTACCAGATCTTGTTGTGCGTTGGCCAACTCTACCTGCGATTTCAGAAGATCGTTTATGGGAATCATCCCCACCTTATAAAAACTGCTCGCTACTTTGACATGAGATTCCAGTGATTCCACGGCCTTCTTTGCCACTCCCAGTGTCTTATCCACTCCCAAAATATCAAAATATGCCTCTTTCACCTTCAAAACAAGGTCGAGCTTTTCCAGTTCAACCTCCATCTCTGATTGATCTATCCCCAGTTCGGCAAGCCGGTAAGAACTGGTAAGGGCAAAACCCGTAAAAACAGGTTGGGTTACGGTTCCTTTCCACTGATAGTTATCTCGGGAGTTCTGATCCCTGCCGGGAATGGTTCCTGCAAGCCCTAAAGATACAGGTGCGCTCTTATACACCTCGCTCAGTCTGGTATATCCATAGGACGTGCTCAATTTGGGAAGGAATTCAGCCCTGGCCCGCTTCCTGGCATTGCCCGCCTGTTCAATTTTTTCCTTTTTTGCCTTGAGCGACCAGTTATTTTCAAAGGCCTCTGCAATGCTTGCCTCTATGGTATAGACCTTTTTCTCCTGTGCAAGGGCCGCGCTCGTAAGAAAAACCAGGGAAAGCAAAATGAGCGGTATTAAAAAAATTAATGAAGCCTTGGAATCCATGCTTGACTCCTCCGTTTATCATAGAATTATTGAGTATTTATTAGAACAGGGACAAAGAGATGTCAATGCAAACTTCCTCTCTTGTCCCGGCTTGACAGCACGGAAACGCCCAGATAAGATTATAATTCAAAAACTGTTTAGGAATATCATCTTGGTCACAAACAAATCAAAATACCTGTGGCTTGCCCTTATCATACTCTTGCTGCTCTTGTGGTCCAAAAGGGAAGACCTTTTTGTTCTCTTTCAGACCAGGCCAAACGCAGAGACCCTTGATTTCAACCTTCCTGTAATCGATTCCGAGTCCCGACCCGTTATTATATCCGCTGACGAAAAGATTAACACGGATGTTTTCAAGAAAGTCCATCCTGCGGTTGTAAACATCGCAACCACAACCCTTAGCATGAATTTCTGGATGGAAATCATACCAAGAGAAGGTCAGGGGTCAGGCTTTATTATAGACAGGAATGGATACATCCTTACAAACAATCATGTTGTGGCCAAGGCCCAGAAAATTACCGTGACCATGGCGGACGGGAAAAAGCATGCTGCGGCCCTCGTGGGCAGGGACCCATCGTCCGACCTGGCCGTGATTAAAATTCCTTCCAAAGTCGTTGATGTTGTATCTAAACTCGGAGATTCGGACAGGGTTCGGGTCGGCCAGAAGGCCATTGCCATAGGTAATCCTTTCGGCCTCTCCCACACGCTCACCACAGGCATCATCAGCGCACTCAAAAGGGGTATCAGGACTCAAGACGGCAACCAGATTGACGATCTGATTCAGACCGATGCAGCCATCAATCCCGGTAATTCAGGAGGCCCCCTCCTTAACTCCAACGGCGAGGTCATCGGTATCAATACGGCAATCTTCAGTTTATCAGGAGGATACCAGGGTATAGGTTTCGCCATTCCGATCAATCACGCTAAGTACGTGGCCACCCAATTGATCACATCCGGCAGGGTGGCAAGACCGTGGCTCGGCATCTCGGGTATCTCGCTGGACCCCGGCATATCGGAGGGATTAGGCCTTGAAGTGGAAAAGGGGATTCTGGTCGTTCAGGTCGTGTCAGGCAGCCCCGCTGATCAGGCCGGGCTCCGTGGAGGTCAAAGGGAGGTTATTGTTGGAAGCCTGAGAATCCTTCTCGGAGGAGATATAATCACTGCAATTGGTGACCACGAAATATCCGACATGCGGCAACTTGTTAGAATATTGGATAAAAAGAGGACGGGGGAAACCGTAAACTTGCAGATATTCAGAAATGACCGGCCAATGATTTTAGAAGTGCTGCTGGCGGAAAGGCCCTAACGATTTTGGAATTTGGATTGCGGATTGTGGATTTAAGGAGATATAGCTCAATCTTGACGGTGTCGTAAAAAGTCAAAAAACATCATTTTTTGTCATTCCGGCCCCGCAGTGTATGCGGGGCCGGGGTGACGACTTTTCACGAGTTTGTCAATCTTCGATCTTCAATAGTCAATCTTCAATGGCTTTCTTCGTGTCCTAACAGTATCATTCTTTCCTTTGCTGCCTTTTGCCTTATTTGCTCCCACTTGTCCCATTCCATCTTTAGATGTGACAGCTCTTTTTCCAACTCCGATATCTCAGGAACGCCTTCATCATGACCGGAATCCTTTAATCGGGTCAGGCGCCTTTTCAGCGTCCGGACGCGCTCTTTTATGCCCCTCATTTTGTCCAGGGCATCTTTTTCCGCCGGCGTCGGCACCTCTAACTTACCCGGACAGCCCGGCAACTCTACCATATCAAAAGATTTATCAGTCTCGTCTTTCATTTTCTCCTCGCAACTCCTATATTCTGCTGTTTTTTCACAAATTACGCAATCCCTGTCTTTAGTGGATTCGCATTAATTCATTCCCTTTCCCCTGCGCAGGATCCCTGTCATTTCTGGGTTGAGAGGGGTCAAAGGTTAAGTGGGGTCAAGGGGGATCCATAAGGGCTTGACAATCTCCCGGTGCCTTTCTACTATTCATATAACTAACTTACATTTTACCGGTTTTCTAACGGATAAACAACAATAATCAAACTGGTTTACCCCATGAAAATATTTGATGGCCTACACGCCTTTTTATGGCTGAGCCCGACGGAAAATAACTGCAATGCCTTTTTCATAAATGGAGAAGAAAGGATTCTCATAGATCCCGGCCATTACCATCTTTTTGGTCACGTTCGGGATGATCTCGCTAAGCTTTCCCTTTCCCCGGATGATATTGATCTGGTCATCATCACCCATGGCCACCCGGACCACATGGAAGGTGTTAAGATATTTGCCGACACCTCCTCTATGATCGCTATGCATGCCGCGGAAATGGATTTCATCAAAAAAGTGGCTCCTCACTACGGAGAGGCATTGGGCGTTTCAGATTTTGAACCGGATATACTGCTTCAGGAGGGTGATCTGAAGCTTGGAAATTTGCGCTTTGAGGTAATCCAAACGCCCGGCCATTCACCGGGATCCATCTGCCTTTACTGGCCTGACAAAAAGGTCCTTTTTACAGGCGATGTGGTCTTTAATCAGGGTATAGGAAGAACGGATTTGCCCGGCGGCAACGGGGAGGAACTGAAAGAGAGCATCAAAAAAATTTCGCTGCTCGATGCGGAATACCTGCTTCCGGGCCATGGTGACATTGTATCGGGCCGTGAAGAAATCAAAGCAAACTTTGCAAACATTGAAAGGAATTGGTTCCCTTATCTTTAATGAAAAAATCCGCTTCTCAAAAAATAAGTTCCATAGATTTTGAACTCCGTCAGTTGGAGATCTTCCGTAACGTAGTGGAACTCGAAAGCTTCTCAAAGGCTGCTGATGCGGTTTTTCTGGCCCAG
>DAOUXC010000132.1 GCA_030666795.1 Desulfobacteraceae bacterium | reverse complement strand
CGTTCCGCAATCAACTGTCCCAAAAGGCGCAAGACCGTGGATATGGGGCTCTGACCGGAAAAGCACGCGGCCCTTGCCACATGGGACCGGTCTTGAAGGATGTTATGGATCATGCGGGTGCATGAATTTCCGGGCCCCATTTCAAGAAAAAAACGCACACCATCTTTATAGGCCGCATTTATTGCTTCAGGAAAATTGATCCCGTCCAATGCCTGGGCCAAGATTGAGTCGGCAGCGCTTTCCCGGTTTACTTCATAGGTCCTTCCCCATGCAGAACTGTAGAAACGGATTCCCGCAGGAGGTGTTGTCTCGAAAAGGTGCAGGTCACGGTAGGCCTTTTCCACCTGCCGGACAACTTCACAATGGACCGTGGTTACGCCTGACAACGGGAAGAACCGGCAGCCCAGGGCCTCCACCAATTCCTCAACGGCCATGCGGTTTCCGCCTACAAGACATTCTTCAGGTGTGTTGACGATCAAAAGATAAACCTTCCTCCTTCCTTTGAGGGCCTTTCGGACTATATGCTCGGTACGATTGATTACCCCAAGCACCCAGTCCACCTCTTCGTTATCGGAAAGGGCCCATGCCTTGCGCGCCGCGTTACACGATCCTGCAAGATCATCGGTAAAAAGCCTGGAGGAATTCATGCGCTCAAGCATCGCATCGCGGTCATTCCAGAATCCCAATGAAAACAGGGCGGCTGATTCTCCGAGGCTATAGCCGATAGCCGAGTCGGGCCGCACCCCGAATCCTTGAATGAGATCGTTTACGACGGTGCCTAATGCCACCTGGCCCAAGATTGCAGACTTTGGGTCACGGTCGATTGCGTCAACGGAATCGCTATTCCAGAAAAGGTCAGGCAGGAACTGGCTGAAAAGGTAATCGTTTTCACAGTCCTGTTTTTGAAAGATCTCGGGCCAGTGAGCGGAAAGCTCACGGCCCATCCCCGCATAATGGTTTCCCGAACCCGGAAAGACGAAAGCCACCTTTCCTTTTGAGCCTGTGGGATCGGGAGAAAAAAAGATCCGGTCTCCTTCGAAGGGTTGTAAGGACGTGCTGCCGTTTCCGCAGAGCCTTTTTTCAGGGGAGGTTATAAGAGATTCAATTGAGGAATTAATCTGTGAAAGGAGTTCCTCCCGGCCTCGCGAGACAAGTGCAATGGCTAATGTGTTTTGGGAATCCGTCCGGTTTTGTTTCCACCACCGACCTGCTAATACTTCTATGTCCTGGTCAAGCGATTGTTCCGTATGCGCCAGTAACCGGTTCAATCCTTCCGTGATCTCGTTTACATGGTTTCCCTCAACAACAAAAAGGGCTTCGTTTTTCGGGCCCGAAGATTTATGCCTTCCTGTTATGGCATAAGATTTATCCGGGTCTTCGAATGCCTCCAAGATGACATGGGAGCAATTTCCGTCAACACTGAAGGAACTCAGTGCCGCCCTTCGAGGTCCTTCCGCCCGATTGCGCATCCAGTATTGGGGCCCTTGTGGGAAGAAAAAATCGGGTTGCTCGTTGCTGGTTGCTGGTTGCTCGTTACTGGTTCCTGGTTGCTGGTTGCTGGTTGCGAGTTGCGGATTTTCAGTGTTTCTTAATGGGGGCAGGACCTCATGGTAAAGGCACAGGCAGACTTTCACTAAGGAGGCAAGGCCTGAGGCCGCTCCGGTGTGTCCGATATCCGCTTTGACGCTTCCCAGTGCGCAATGGAAGATCAATTGGTTTGTATGGATCGGCACGTTGGCCGGCCCTTCGTAAGGCGGGACATCGTGTACGCCGATGTTGCCGAAAAATCCGGACAGGGCACGGAATTCCATGAGATCTTCATCCGGGTGGCCGCTGCCGTGGGTTTCCATGTAGCCGACCGAGTCAGGTTCTACTCCTGCATCCTCATAGGCCCGTTTCATTGCGGTTTGGTAGGCTTTTATGTCGGGGATACGGGTTTCCACTCCGCCACCCGCGGCCCAGCCTAGTCCCTTTATTTTCGCATAGACCTTATCGCCGTCACGAAGGGCATGATCTAAACGTTTTAGAATAACGGCCGAGGCACCTTCCCCCGTAATCGTGCCGTCGGCCCTCTTGTCAAATGGTCGGATATTTCCTGATTTGGAAAACGCCCTTCCCGCATGTGTCCCGAGGACCGAACGGACATCCCCGGCCAGATCAACGGCCCCAACTACTGCCTGATCAATGTCACGGTTTTGCAGCATGCGCACGGCGACATTAAGGGCCCGAATGCCAGAACTTTCTTCATTTGAAATAGTGAAGCTGGGTCCGCCGATACGGAATTCACGTGCAATGCGGCTCGCAACAATTCCCCCTAAGGCGCCCATGGTCCGGTTGGCGGAAAGAGGCGGTCCGGAAGCGTCACGAAGGGCTTGAATCCAGATATCGATATCTTTATCAGACAGATTCAGCCCCAATTGTTTTGACCAGGCCCTGGCCTTTTCAGGAAGCCACCAGCGGAGTTGAAAGTTTGTGGTATTCAGGTCCAGGCCGATCCCGATAAAAATGCCCGTATTCAGCAGGTTCTCCCGGGAAAGGTTTGCGTCGTCTATTGCCCCGTTAACGACATGAAGCATCAGCAGTTGTTGGGGCAGCATCTCCTCAAGTTCCTTGGGCGGAATGCGATATTTATCTAACGGTATGGAAAGCTTATCAATTGGGAAGCCTTTAAAGGGAAGCCGGTCAAGGCCCCAATCCTTGAACCACTTAGTCTCCTCTGCCCCCCACCAGTTGATAAGGGAACCGGGTTTCACAGAGTCCTTTCCGCCAAGCACCCTCTCCCGGAATTCCTTGAGAGTGTGCCACGGGCCGAACCGCGCCTCCATGCCAATAACGGCGATTTCCGGTTGCTGGTTACTCGTTACTTGTTGCTGGTTGCTCGTTACTCGTTTCTGGTTGCTGGTTGCTGGTTGCGGGCGTCGGGTGTAAGGTATCAGATTTCTGCCGTCCGTCGTCCGCCCTCTGTCCTCTGCCCTCCGTCGTCCGTCCTCCGTCGTCCGTCCTCTGACCTCCGTCCTCTGTCGTCTGTGTTCCGTTTTGGGTTTCCATTCCTCAATGAGGACATGTGCATTGATTCCGCCAAACCCGAACGCGCTTATTGCAGCGCGCCTTGGGGTATCATCACCTCGTTTTTTCCAGGGCTCGGCCTTTTTAAGGACCCTGAAGGGGCTCGAATCCATTTTCAGGTCAGGGTGCGGGGTTCTAAAGTTTGCGGTGGGAGGAAGGGTTCTATACCTGAGTGCCAATAAGACCTTCATAAGGGCCGCGGACCCGGCGGCCGTGAGGAGGTGGCCGATATTGGATTTGACGGAACCGATCACGCATTGTCCTGTTTTCCACCCGTCCTTTCCCCAGAAGGTTTGAAGGCTTTCAAACTCAACCGCATCGCCCACGGGGGTGCCTGTGGCATGACATTCAATGATATCCACTTCCTTATGGGACCATCCGGCCTGTTCGTAGGCGGGGCCCATGGCCCTCAACTGGCCCTCGGACAAAGGCGCGAGCAGACTGCCTCCCACGTCGTTTGAAAGGCCGATACCGGAAATCACGGCATAGATATGGTCCCCGTGAAGCAACGCGTCCTCGGTGCGCTTGAGGACAAACATACCCGAGCCTTCCCCCACCACGAGACCGTCTCCATTGCCCGCAAAAGGGGAGCAGATCCCGGTGGGTGAAAGTGCCCTGAGTTGGGAAAAACCCATCTGGGTGTAAAGACAATCAGGCCGGGACAGGCCTCCGGTGAGCATGGCATCCGCCCTGCCAGAAAGGAGTTCGTCAACAGCGAGTTTGAGGGCGTAGAGGGATGAGGCACATGCGGCGTCCAGGGTATAGGAACCCAGGCCGAGCCCTAATGCCCTGGCTATGAAGCCACCGGGAAGCCCTGCCACATAACGATTCAGGGGATGGCTCGGTCTTTCACTTTCTCTTTTGCTTTCTCCCAGGACCTTTTCCTCAAAGGTTCTTCCTAAGTACTCGCGGGCAAGGGCCGAAGATTTGTCGGTGGGTAAGGCAATATTGCCTATGATCACGCCCACCCGGTTCAAATCCAGGTCCTCAGTGACCGCATCGCGGAATGCCTGGTGTCCGGCGTAAAGACCAAAATGAAACATTGGGTCGAGTTCTTCTAATAGGGCCCGGCTGATATCGAGTTCTTTTGAAATGAGTTCAGGGGAAAACCCTTGGACAAAGCAACCTCGTGTGGAGTAAACACTGTCAGCTACGCCTTTTATGGAATCATATGCCTCTTCGGCGGAAAGCAGCCAACGCCCGTCCGGGACTTCCTTAGCGGAATTGACCCCATTAAGAATGTTGGCCCAGAATTGGTCCAGGTCCCGTGCGCCGGGAAATATTCCTCCGATTCCAACGATTGCAATTGACCGTGAGTTATTCATTACGAAAAAAATTGCCGCTTAAGACCCGGGGTTGAAATTAAGGGTCTTAAACGGCCGTCTCCAAAGAAATGGGGAAAACCTCAGGCTATGGCCTTGATCTCATTTTGCAGGGACAACCGGTTGCACTTGAACGCGCAGTTGAGTGAAGCATCCATGACGCACTCGTAGCTTTCCATTCGGGCAATCAATTTTCCGGTGACGGGGTCTATAAACTCTATATCGGCTAATGCGCGGTGTTCACCGTCCTTTTTAACGCTGATTTCAATCCGTACGCCTTGTTTTGGAAATACGGGTTGGAATTGGCGAAAGCTGCCCGCAAAACAGGGCAGGGCACCGACTTCGTTCATTTCGAAACTCCAAAGGATCATCATCTGGAATGCGCTGTCCAAGACGAGCGGGTCGGCTAACCAGTTATTGCGCAGGGGGTTTTTAATCCACTCCGCCGGGGCAGGGGCTGTGGAGACAGAAGCAACAATCCCCTTGCGGGAGCACCCTTCCACATGCCGGATACCTTGAAGATGAGGCCCGTGAAACAGGAGATCGCCGTTGTATATTTCCTTTTTGTCAATGGGGTATGGCGGATGCGAAACGCCGGTGATGGACACATCCCCTTTGGGTAGCGTTGATCCCAATCCGATCTCGGCTCGTGCATGGACATATTCTCTGCCGTTTCCTTCGCTGCTTGACATCTCGACAGGGACCATTCTAAAGGTATCCTTTTTCACGGCCCTGCCCGCCATGACCCGAATAGTACATGACTTTTCCCTGTCAAGAACAACCCCTTTCAGAATACGAAGATTATCAAAGCCGATAAACCTCAAGCCCGGGTTTCCGTGCAGGGCACCGTGAGACATCCACTCGATCATAAGGGCCATGGGGAGAACCGGTTTGCCGTTCAATACGTGGGACTGCAAAAAGGGGTAGTCTTCAATATCCAACCGGCGTTCAAAGGCCATGGAAAGTGGGGATGTTTCGGGGATAACTTCTTCCCGCGCATCGCGTGCGGACAGGGATGTCTCTTTTTGATGCTCATCGGGATTGCTTCCCATGACCACCACTTCAACCGGCCTGTCCGAGTTGGTACTGATTTCCTTTACCAGATAACCGGCCCCTGCCTTTAGGTCGATCAGGGCTACCCCCTCTTTTTCAAAGACTTTTTTGAGGGAAGGTGTGACCATTCCGCCATTCCAGGGCCCCCAGTTTACTGAGACCACGCGGCAATTCGGAAGGAGCCGTGATTGCTGCTGGGCGAATTTATTCAGGACTTCATTGGCGGCCGCATAGTCCGCCTGGCCTGACCGGCCGTGCCGACCCGTGAAAGATGAGAACAGGACCATAACCTTGAGATCATCCAAATCCAGGGTATTGAGCAGAGAACGCAGGCCTGCAACCTTGGTGGAATAGACCAGATCGAATTGTTCGTCCGTCTTGTCTTCAATAAGACGGTCGGCAAGCACACCTGCACCATGAATAAGACCCCTGATGGGACCCACATGATCACGGATCTCTTTGATCGCGGAGCGAAGTTTTCCGGTGTCTCGAATATCCACTGAGCGATAAATGACCTTTGCGCCTGACGTCTCAATCCGTTCAATATTGCGTAAAAGTTCCCTGTTGGCAATTATTGCCCTGTGCTGGTTTTCTATCTCTCTGAGCGATGGTCTTTTTTCTGCACGCTCAACAAGCGCTTTTTTGATCTCGGCTTCCGTGGTCAGGGTGGCAAGCCAATCCGGTTCCCTACCCGGTTCATTGCTGCGGCCCAAAAGGGCCAGGGTCGGCTTAAATGCTCTGGAAAGCTCCATGGCTATTTCGGCGGTTATGCCGCGGGCTCCTCCTGTGATAATCACGGCATCGCCCGCGTCCAGCGGCACTCCGGTAGAGGGCGATAACAGGGTATCATCGAGGGGTGCGGGTAACATTTGCAGATTGTATCGGCCTTTGTTCGAAAGGCCCACCTCCAGAGGTCCTTTCAGGAACATTTCATCTACGACGGCCGAGGATGCACTAACGGGATTTTCAAAGTCACCGGATAAATCGAGTGCCTTGCAACCAACCTCCGGCCATTCGTGCCGGGCGGTCTTCAGCAGCCCGGCGAGTCCGCCGGAAGCGGGATCGTTTCCCCCGTTAAGGCTTGTAAGGCCAAAAGTGCCGTCCAGGCGAGAGACCGTAATGAGAATTGAACCGCCGTTCTTCCCGGCCTTTCTCAGACCCGGACCGGCGAGTCTCAGGAGCTTAAAACTGTCCTTGAGGAACGCGTCTTCGGCATTTTTGGCCGGAGACAGTATAATAAGTCCACCGAGGATCGTGGGTTTTTCCATGTCATTCAAGTCTGTCAAGGATATCAACTCAGGCCGGTAATTCAAGGAATGCAGCCGGTCTTTTAATAAAAGAGCGAGGCCGGAATCTTCTTCCGTGATCCAGATTCGGGCCCCTTCTGAAACGGAAAGCTTTTGCCGGGTCTCGTCTTCGTCTAATCTGGTCAGGGAAAGAACAAATCTTTCAATAGAATTATTCGGAAGCGCCGGATGTTGTAAGACGGGTTCGGAAAAAATCTCTCGTGTTACCGGTTCATCAGCGGACGAAAGGCCCGGAGAAACCGGGGGGTTCTCTTCCGGGAGCGCTGCCGAAGTCCCGGAAAGGAATTCAACGATCTGGCGAAGGGTTTTCAAGGAACCTAAGTGTTCCGGTTTGACAGCCGGTGCTTCGGGCAGTTTCTCCTGGAGTACGGAAAGGATCTCAACCCGTTTGATGGAATCAATACCCAGATCGGAATCCAATTCCATATCCATTTCAAGCATCTCTACAGGATAACCGGTCTTATCTGATACAATTTCCAGGAGGATCGTGCCGATATTTGAATGGGCCAGTCTTGGCGGTGACAGGGATTCGGTTTCCGAACCGGTCTTTTTCGATGAAACACTTTTTGACGGTTTTTCAATATTTTTTCCCGTGGAAAGGAATTCAACGATCTGGCTAAGGGTCTTTAAAGAACCTAAGTGTTCGGGTTTTACAGCCGGTGCTTCAGGCAATTCCTCCTGGAGCACGGAAAGTATCTCCACGCGTTTGATGGAATCAATACCCAGGTCGGAATCCAATTCCATGTCCATTTCAAGCATATCCACGGGATAACCGGTCTTTTCCGAAACTATTTTCAGAAGGATTCTTTCGACTGTCCCGGTACCGGGATCAGGAACGGAGGGTTCAGGTGTCGGGAACCGCTCGGCAGCAGGAGTCACCGGTTGCGTTTCGGGATGGATTGGAACGGTATCAATTCGAGACGCAGGTTCCGGAATTACGGCCTCATTCGTCTCTATTGTCATCCCTAAGGAGGTCTGCAAGAGCTTGCGCTGCTGTTCCATGAGGCCGTGAATGGTGCGCTGGGCCGTTTCCTGGCCCTCGAGAAACTTTTCATGAAGTTGGGCGGTCTGCTCCTGAATTTTCTGTAAATACGTCAGGTTCTCCTGTGTTGCGCGAAGTGCCTCGGCTAAGGAATCAGCGTCTGCGCGTTTAGCAACAGGCATTTTCCGGGGCGAGTCGGTTGAAACTGGCGATCCTGAAACGTAGCCGGATGTATCGGGCGGAACGGAAATTTCTGGAGGTGATAAAGGAGGTCTCGAGGGTTTCGGTTCAAAATAATTGGCACCGCAGATGGGGACGGTCATTTGTCCCTTTTTCCCTTGGGCCCGCACTTTTCTGTTATCAGGAACCGGACTCCACAGGGATAAATTTGTATGATGCCCCTGTGCGGACAAAAAGGCCAGGGAGCAGGCCAGGTCAAAAATGCCGGAACGTTTTCCGGAGGATATGTCCAAAGAGAGCGCATTGTGCTCGCGTTTTTCTAATATGGCACTTACCAGTCCGGTGAGCTTGGCCCCGGGACCTACTTCAAGAAAAGTCCTCACTCCGGAGCGGTATAGGTTTTCTATTTCTTCGATGAACTCGACCGGATTGACCAATTGGGCGGCAAGGACTCTCCGTGCATCTTCCGGGTCCTTTGGGTACTCCTTTGCAGTACTATTTGCAAAGACCGGGATGCCATTTTCTGAAAACTCAATGTCCCGGAGTATAGATAAGAAAGGCTTTTCCAAGTGTCCGACCAGAGAACTGTGAAATGCCGCTGAAACAGGAAGACGTATATTGCGTATCTCACGCTCAGCCAGGGCCTTAGCAGCTCTTTTGATCTCCCCCGTGAAACCGGACAGGACCGCCTGATTGGGTGCGTTCTTGTTTGCAACAATAATATTCAGCTTTTCTTCTCTTATTATTCTTTCAACAGAGGAGAGCGGGGCCTGGGCCGCAAGCATTGCGCCCTTGTCACCGTTTCCCCGGGCCATCAAAAGACCCCGCAAGACCGAAAGGGAATGAAGCGCCTTTGTGCTGATACGGCCGGATGCGCAGAGTGCCGTGAGTTCTCCATAACTGTGCCCGGCAACGGTTTCCGGTCTAATTTCAAAGTGGTCAAGGACCTTGAGCGCTCCGAGGCTGACCGCGCCTATGGCGGGGTGGGCAACCTGGGGCGCGCGCAGTAAGCTTTCGTTTTTTTCTTCAGCCTCTTCATTGAAGACAGGATGCGG
>DAOUXC010000139.1 GCA_030666795.1 Desulfobacteraceae bacterium | reverse complement strand
GAGTTCAAGTTATCCCCCTGACAAGTGGTGTAGATAAGCTTTACCCTAGCGAGACATACATTACACTTCGAGGAAAAAAGGCTAAGGCTATGGCTGATCAACTCACTACTGTGAGTAAAAAAAGGCTGATTAATCAGGCCGGGACAGTTACAGGTGCTGAATTAGAGGGGATAAAACGGGCTATTTCAATACAACTCGACCTCTGAGGCAGAACATCTGCTTTCACAAGGACGCTCCTATCCTCGCGCCTGTGAAGCAGGCGGTTAATCTTTAATATCGCACACTAGAGATAGAAAACACAATGACCCATACCTTTCAAAACCCACTTACCCTAAGGAGGAAACTATGAAACGGGGAATGTTAATCACCTACACACTGATCGTGCTTTTACTGGGAGCCAGCTTTGGCGGCAGTTTGGTCTGGGCCTTTGCAAAGGCCGCGCGGGTTGAACTTGGTGGTCAGCAAGTAGGCATTACAATGCTTTCAAAAAACAGCGCCCGGATTATGGTCTATAGCGGCCCAAAAATAACCAATATTTCTAACTATGGATCTTATGCTGAGATGCACTTCAAATAGATAGGCATATCGCCGGTTGAATGTGCAAGTCTTGTCTACATGTTCTTGGCTTCAGTAATCATAAAATCCGCCACTCTTGTACATATTTCAACAGTCAGAGCAAAAATTATATCAAGCGCCACATGTTCACCAATGGTTTTATCGAATAGAATCTTTGATTCGGCTGGAAATTCATCATCTCCTTTCCACAATAGAACTGCGGCAGGAATGCGAGGCGCTATTCTAAAAGAATATGCTTTATCCGCCATATCCAGTAGAATCCCGTCAAGTTGCTCGCATGTTTTGCGGAATGCGCCGATATTATCTCCGTAACGCTTTTCGATTAAATGGGTTGGTATTGCGTGTGGACCGCGAAAAAAGGCAACGCCGCCCGGGATGTCTTTTTCTGATATCCATTCTTTGCTTACCGGTATCGCCTTTGATGTTAAGAGATAATGAACAATGAAAAGGCTGAGAAAAATATTGATATTCGGTTTATCATCCCGAAGACGTCTTACCTTAGACAGCTCAGGATAGATCCCATATTCCTCACCCCATATGGTTAGCGTGTAGCTTTTTTCGTTAATGTCATAACTGCATAAGGCTCGTCTGCAAACATCCTCCGGATCTTTTCCCGCCAGATCCTGAAAATGACAGGTATCGATTGAGTTTGTCATTTCGAACCCTCCATGGGCTGTCAGATAATGATTTTGGCAAGGAAATAGGGAGAAGCTCTCTTTGATCCTCTTTTAAGATTCGGATCCAACGGTTGGAAAGATATCATCTTGCCTAACTATCCTTGGAACGATCACAACCTTGACCATGACTTCGCCATATCCCATACATGCAACACCCGCATCAGGGCACCTCACAGATCTCATGAAATGGAAATCGTGCCACTCTCTTACCCTTACCTGTATCGCGGCTGGCCCTTGGTCTCTTTGTAATAGCCCTCCACGCCGATCTCCTTCAGGCGGTTATTCATCTGTATCCATCTCTTTTTCAGGTGAGGATCAAAGTTTGTTTTCTCGCAAGGGAACTCATGGCATTGAAAACAAAAATCAACTCCCTTTTCCTGAAAACATGCCGTCACCCCGCAATCGGGCCATTTACACGTACCATTTCGGCAGCCTTCACAATCAGCTTGAGCCAAATATTCCAGCATCTCCTTAAACTTCGGGTAATTCTTGAACTCAGGCAGAAAGGCTGAAAACCTCTCCGCGTAAACATCGAAGTTGCCGAGCAGTTTTTGCAACTCCTTGCTGTGCCTTCCTATCTCCCCTTTGTTGTAGGCAAAGCACTTGCGGCAGCTCAGCCCACAGGGTGCAATATCGTTCAGTATCTCTTCATATTCCATAACATTGTCTCCCTTGATTCCGCCTTGGCGACCTTTAAAAGCTTATTTGTGATATTCACGGTCCTTATCGCAATTATTTTGCCAAAGCCTGCGGTACAGACATTTTCCCGCGCATTCTGGCAATCTCCATGAAGGCCTGCGGGCCTGTCTCCGGGGGCTCTAAGCGCTGTTCTTCCGGTCTGGGATCAAGACGCAAAGCTTCGGTCGGACATGTGCTCACGCACAGACCACATCCGATACATCGATCCAGGTTGATTTCCGCCGCATCGTCCCCGCCTATTGTAACGGCATCCATGGGACAGCGCTCCCGGCAGGCCTCGCACGCCTCGCACCGCTCGCGGTCTACGACCGCATAGAAACTTGGTTTCACCAACTCTACAGGACGCGGGTGTTTTCTCAGCACCCCGAGGACGACACAGCAATCCGGGCAACAGTTGCAGATATTGGCAGGAGTTTGCGCGTTAAAAGGCATGGTTATCAGGCCCGCATCCTCGCACTGGTCAAGGATCTTCAGCGCCTCATCGGTTGTGATGCGCCTTCCTGTGCCACGGTCAATGTAGTACCGGGCCTGTGATCCGAACATCAGGCAGGTCTCAAGAGGCTTGTCGCAACCCTTGTCGATCACGCCCTTTTGCACCCGGCAGATGCACTTGGCAACGGCAATTAAGTTCTGGTTACTGACGATCTCTCGCGAATTTTCATAAATGGCCATTGGGTATGACACATCAACTACCCTGTTTATGGGGATGGGTCTGTGTATGAGCACCGGACTTGTCTCGATAAAGTTTTTGTGAAAGGCCTCCTGAAAGTAACCCTCGAAAAGTTCGGCCAGTTCCATGTCCATGGTTTCAGTCTGCTGCTCAAATATGCCCGGGGCGAAAGGCAGGGCACCGAATTTGGCTATGCCATCCTTGCGGCGGCAGAAAACGAGACCTTTTTTAAGCATCCGTTCAAGAAGGGCCGTCACGGTCCCGATATCACGGCCAATACGCTTTGCCACGGACTCAGGGGTTTCAGGCTTCATGCTCAAGATGAGAAACATCTCCGCCTCTTCCCCACTGAAGAGTTTTTTGAGAATTGCCATCTCTACCCCGGACTCAGAGGCGGGATAGCCTATAGAGTAGTGGTCCAGTTGTTCCCTCAGCTTTTCATATATTTTTTCCGGCATAGTCTTCCTCCTCACTTTAAGAGTAATTGTTCCATCAGGCGGAAAGCTGAATCGGCATTCAACGAATCACATGACCCGTGTATCCGATAGAATACGGAAGGATTTGTTTTCCACCATCTTCTTTACCAGTGAAGCGTAATCTTTCGAGCTTTCATTGCGGGGAAAGGACTTGAAGAGGGCGGAGATTCGGCCCAGATCATCCAGTTCTTTGAGGTACTGTCGCAGGGTGCCCGGATCTTCCGGTTCATCGGATGACGATACGAATATGGGCGTTTGGGGGTCTATCCAGCCCCGTGCCATATGACCACCCAGAACTCCGGCGCAGCGGCAGCGATTTGACTCGTCAAAAAGGCCGCAATTGGAACTCAGGAAATCCTTTACACGCGTCCGGGCCCTGGAAAGACGTTTACGGAATGCATCCGGTGAGATGTTCAGGATATAGGCACCTTCAGGCCCGGACACATCCATGACCACACCCAAAACAAAGGCCATACGGTGGGCCCGGTCGAGAGCCAGGAGAAGGGCCTGGGTGCAGGCGGAACGCATCTCAATCTCCATGAGGGGCTCCGGCGCCTCCAGGGGTTTTGAGAACCAGCCCTTTGCTGCGGCATTGTCTATTACCTCATGGGCTTTTTCCATGTTCAACTCTTTCTTTTCCGCCCAACTCTTGCGGGTCGTTTTAAGATGGTTGGCCGCAATGCGCATTACCCAGGCCATGAAGGGACCTTCGAAACGAAAACCCTTGAGATTTGTGATAACCTTAATCAGTATTTCCTGAGTTGCGTCCTCTGCGTCTGCCGGATGGAAAAGCATGCGCAGGGAAATCGCGTACACCGGGTTCTGTATCCGGCGCAAAATTTCCTCCAGGGCCTCGCGCGAGCCTTGCACGGCCTCGGTGACCAAATGCTCAGTGGTCGGTTCTTCAGTATGAGACGACATGATCGGTATTCTCCGAGATGGGCGACCTCCCCTCCCCCGTAAACCTGTCGGTTACCATGCTTTCCGATCTCCTTTATATTAATGAGTGCCTTTTGGACGGAAGTGTGACCGACGCACACAAAAAACTCCCGAATACAGACAGTAATCTATTAGATTTGGTGATTATCCCGAACCATGCGTCAAGGCGATCTTTTCAAACATCCTCACAAGTCCTGTGGCGAGGGCGTAGATGGATTCGATATTGAGGTTATCTTCCGCTGTTGAATCGAAAAATATATTGAGACTCGATTCAAGCCCATCCTCCGGCCTCCAGTAGCAGATCAGGATCGGGACTAACGGCAATGGATAGAGGACGAGTGATATATCGGACTGATAATGATTTTCCACCTGTTTTCCGTTGAAAATGTGAAGCATGTCATTAAAAAGATCCGTATAAGAATCAGCTACCTTTTTTAGGGGTTCTTCACATCTCTGACCAAAAAGCCGGTACCAGATCTTCCCGCCTTCAAGTTCCCTCAATGGCACCCATTTCCCTGAAACAGGCATCCCCCTGCAATTCAGTATATAATTGAGTATCGGTATAATCAGCCATGAATGCATGTGGATTTCGGAAGACAGGTTTCCATTTGAATCAACATCGAAATTCTTTCCGCAAATACTGATTGTCAATTTCCCGTCAGAAAACCTGGCCCCCAATCTCCGGGCTGCAGAAGAAAGATTTATTAAAGCCACCTTTCTTTTCAATTGCTCCACTGATTCGCCCGTATCCTGTTCAGGGGTCTTGCGCTTTTCGGTTTTATTGCCAAACCGTTCAATCACACCACTCTCAAGATGAGGGCACTCCGCGAGCTGTTTATTCCCCTTGAAAACTGCGGCGGCAAATGCAAGGCATGTCAATTCATTACATTCCCCGCAATTCGATTTATTGAGCACTTTCAGGATCTCTAAAGGATTATTTAATTGCGACATATGTCAGACCCCCTTTTTTTCACAATTCATCCCCAACCGCCAAGGAACGGCCTGTTGCGACTACCTGCACGCCGAAGTCATGAAAGCTCTCTACTAAATTTCCCACTAAAAAGCCAGTCGCGTCTGTAATTATAATTTTCATGGCCTTTCCTTCTATTTTTTAGTATTATTTTGTTGCCGAGACGTAACGTTAATTGACAAGACAATAATTAAGCTATCCCTGTTTTCTACTTCTCACCCCCATCTCTTCATGAGAATTTGAGCTTGAAATTCCTGAAACACTTACCATCGCCATGCATCATACAGACATCTACTTGAGGAGTAACACTGTACTCAATGCCCAGGCCATCAAACCAGCCTTTAAACCTTTCAAAAATCCCGCATTGATATTTTTCTATCGCGCCAATCTTCTTTATACCATCATAAGCGAAGCATTCTTGCATTTCAATATGACATACATTGTCCGAAGGGAAATTATAGTCGAATTTCATGAAATCAGCCTTGACGATATTACACACATCATCCATGAAGCCTTTGAATCGTTCAAACGTCTCAATCTGTCCAATTTCCAGCGCCTTCTTGATCCTCTTAATCTCTATCATGGCCATTGATCTGACCGCTGCCTTATTGATAACATTAGTCTTAACAATACCGCACTCCTTAAAACAATGATAGAACCACATTCCATCATGTGTCATCCAGTTTTTGATCAAAAGCTCCTTCAGCTCTTTCTTTTTAAGGGACTTCATGTCAGAATTCTCCGTTAGAGCAATGGAAACCATGTCAAAGCCTCTGAGTCGGATTTTTCTTGTTGCGCCCTGTCTGCATCATCAAATTTCTCACGCAGTTCCCGAAACATGAACCACATATCACAATGCCTCTTCCTGTCAGCATGTCTGTATTCATGCAAAATGTCCTGAGAGGTCTGGTTTATTATCTCCTCATAAAAATGTTCATTACCGTTACGGCAAAGGAATAGTTCGCTTATCTCAGACTCAAGATAACTGCTGTTACATAGTAAATTCTCATAACTTTTAGGATTCATTTGTTCTTCTCTTCCTGCAACCCTTTCAGTTATGTCTCCAGGAGCTGAAAACGCCCCGAATCCATCAGTTTTTTTATTATTTCCACAAACGCCTGGGGCGCCGCGTAGTCCGGATGGCTTCTAAAAAGAGCTGTTACACGGACCATCTCATCAAGCTCCTGAAGCCGATTCATGACTTGTCCGTTTTTCTTTGCATGGCAGGGATGGTCGGCAAAGAGCGGGTTTTCAGGATTTATCACGCATTCCTTCTCAATATCGAAGGCAAGAATCCTTTCACAATGGCAGGGATTTTTCGGATTGACCAGACTGCATTTCGTTGTCATAAAAGCAGAGATCTGTTTCCGTCCGCGTGAAAGGCGCTGTCGGAAGGACTCCGGCGTAATATCCAGTATCTCACCGCCTTCTATGCCCGTTGTCTGAAAGACGACGCCTAATATAAAGGCCATTCGAATCTCCCGGCTCAGACAGAGGAGCAATGCCTGCATGCATGCGAGTTTCATTTCTTCAAGAAGCAGACCTTTTTCCGCTTCATTAAATGATTGGCGCCCGCTATAGGATAGCCCTTTCTCAATCCTCCTTTCGCATTCATCAAATGTCATATTCCACTTTTCAGCCCGGCGTCTTTTGGTAGTCAAAAGATGGTTTGACGCGATCCTGTAAGCCCACGTTGCAAAGCCGCTCTCCCCCCTGAACCCGTCAAGATGGGTTATGATCTTGATCAATATTTCCTGTGTTGCATCCTCCGCGTCAGCAGGATGATACAGCATGCGAATGGCCAGTCCGTAGATTCTGTCCTGAATTCCTCGCACCAGGTCCTCGAGCGCGTCCTTGTCACCTTCTTTGGCTTTCTCTACCAAACTCTCCAGATCAGGCTCAGTTTTCTGAGGCTTCTTTAGCATTTCTTTCTCCCTTACCCCTATAGACCCTTTTCAATGTCCATGTGTGACAAAAAAAATGGGGTTCGGATTCAGGATTTACAAAATACCATTACTTCCCCATCTCCGGGTTGCAATGGTTTTTCTCCATGGTCCGGCCGGACCAAAAGGGCTCAAACCTAATCCTTTTATGCTGTAAACATCACCGCTGAATTTTGAAAAGTTCGGCCCGGAGTCAATAATCCAATCCTCATAACCATCCGGATGTCTTATAAAAAAGACTCCTGCATGTGTGGCAATGTGGGAATATATTTGACGTCAGGAATCCTTAGCGCCGGTCAGTCTCTTGATCAATCTTTTCTTGACCTCAAAAAATGCATTTTTTTGGGCATGACGTGATATATTCGTTCTTAACAAAAATGACGGGTCTTAAACATCACATTTCAGGATTCGAACATCCAACGAGCTTCTTTCTCCAACTCCCTATCGGGCACGCTCTCTGACATTCACTGCAACTGTAATGAATCTCCCCACCGCAAGTGGTGGGGAGATTCATTTGGCAGAAAGCTAATTCTTAACGTTAAGAGACATTTCTTGGAGGAAAAATTGATTGCGGAGAATCAAGACATGGGCGTCTGCAAATAATATTAATTGATCCGGCTGTATAGTATTTTGAAAACGATTCTTATGTTTTTGTAATATGGTCTTTGAAAGCCGTTCAGTGAAAAAGTACAATCCAATCCCTGAACAGCCTTTGCTTTCTTTTTGTGTTTCTATGTAAAAGATCCTTTGAACTATCCCTTTTCTCTAACGAACATCTATTTTAATATACATAATTCAAAATACCCCCATTACTGCAAGTTATCAGCTATTCCTGCGTTTAAAAAATTTATCAGACTCTTCCGGTCTGAATATATCGGCCAAAGGAAGAGTAAGAGCCACTTCCGGCTGATACTTCAGGTAGGATGGAATCGGGTAGCGGATGCCTGTCTTGTGTGTTTTCTCAAGACCATCAACGAGTTCCGGCAGCTTCGCACCGGGAACGGCCATGATCATTTCATGGTCCTGGCAGGCGGCCCACACCCTGTCGCCGTTTCCGGGGACCACTACTTTGAGCTCATTATCAAGGTATGCCCCTATGACGCCTTCGGTACAGGAGGCGGCCCTGCCCGAGAAATTGCTCTCAATCGGTCTTCCGGTATGGCATGTTGCACCATGTATCAGACGCATCAACTGGGCGGGATTTACATAGATAAGGATGACATCCGGTTCAATCTTCGTCCTTTCCAGGGGGGAGTAAACCACGATGGGGCCATTCCCCATTTCGAGGGTTCTGAACCCTGCAAGAACCTCGGCCGCTGCCTCTTCATTCGCTGCATAGTTCATCCTGGTGAGGAAATGGATTGCCCCATCACTTGAGGCCCTTTCCCAGCCATATGTGTGGGCCGCAATGGCACATCCCTGATCCTCATCGGTAAAAGCCAGTGTCCAGCCATAACGCCTGGCCATTGAAGAACCCTGACAGGGTGCCATCTTGACCCCCAGGTCACGAAGAGGCCTTTTTGCTCTCTTGGGAATTTCATCTTCCCTTTCGAGTAATTTCACGGCCACCGGAAATGTCGCGGGATTCACCAGATACCTCAACTTTTCGCCTAATTGGATCCATTTTTCCATAGTATTCTCCCTTTCTTTTTAATAGCTCAATATTTAATAAAATTCCCTTCTGACCAAAAACGGTTCATCCGGTTAATGAGTAAGCCCCAAGGCAACAGATGATTGCGAGATTGAAGGTTGAAGCAGTCTTTTCAGAGTGACTGCTGGAAGGCCTTCGTGATTTCAGGTTGTTATGGGATGGGGGACCCCCTG